>JAJTEK010000064.1:29139-53534 GCA_021299695.1 Pirellula sp.
AGTTGCCCCTGCCAGAATCGCTAGCAAACCGCGCCCCCTTGAATCGGTGCCAGGCACCAGTTGCCCCTGCCAGGCACCAGTTGCCCCTGCCAGAATCGCTAGCAAACCGCCCCCTTGAATCGGTGCCAGGCACCAGTTGCCAGGCACCAGTTGCCCCAGCCCGGATTGCTAGCAAACCGCGCCCCCTTGAATCGGTGCTAGGCACCAGTTGCCCCTGCCAGAATCGCTAGCAAACCGCCCCCCTTGAATCGGTGCCAGGCACCAGTTGCCCCTGCCAGAATCGCTAGCAAACCGCCTCCCGATTCGGTGCCAGGTACCTGTCGCCCTAGCCCGGATCGCTAGCAAACCGCGCCCCCTTGAATCGGTGCCAGGCACCTGTCGCCCTAGCCCGGATTGCTAGCAAAACAGCCCCCTTGAATCGGTGCCAGGCACCTGTCGCCAGACGGTGGAACGCAGTAGATGCGGCCGCTCGAGTAGTTGCATTAATTTAGCACGCTAGCAAACGAACGTATGGAGAGGCTAGCAAACGCTAGGAGCGGTTCTGCTTTGAAGTCAAGAACGGATCAGCTATTTCTTGGAAGCACCAATGCATGCAATGCCATAATCCCACCTGCGGTCAACAGCACAAATCCCAGCCATCTCGGGGGCTTTAGGGCCTTCTTGGGGGATGGGGCGGTTTGCATAAAAACATCCCTGGCTACCGAGTTGGCATCGACCGCCTTGGTCTTCGTGATCTGGGACCTTCGGGGAAACAAAACAGACCATCCGGTCTATCTTCTTCGACCCAAGCCCCCCTGGTTGCAGCAATGAAATCCTCAAGTCGCGCGGTTTGAATCACCGTCCCGCCGGAAGAAACGGACCTCTGTGCACATTCAGAAAAACGGGAACGCGGGTACCAACGAAAAAACCCAGCAATCGCTGGGCTTGTCGTCTGAAACAAGAGGGGGCAAAACCGTCGGTCATCCCTTGAAAACTAGGCGGCCGCCGCTTTCTTGACGAAGTGACTCAATCGACTCTTGGTCCGCGAAGCCTTGTTCGAATGAATGATCCCCTTGGACGCTGTTTGGTCCAAAAGCTTCGAGAGGGAGGTCAACTGGGCACGTGCTGCATCGAATTCCTTGGCCTGGACACTCGCCTGCAACCTTTTGATGGCTGTCTTGATTGTCGATTTTGCCGATCGGTTGCGACCCCGTCGAACTAGCGATTGACGCAGACGCTTCTTGGCACTCTGAATATTCGGCACGTTTCAAACTCCTGACTGGAAAGACACCGCTGGCCCTCTCGGCCTGGCTAAACCCCAAATGATTGCTAGACCCAACGATTTTGTCCAGTCCTTTTTGTCGAAATACGTCTCTAACTGCTCCTCGATTCTCTAGGCTCCTGGATTCCCTAGGACAACCCTGGAATCCTGGAATTCCCGATTTTGGGTCCAAGATCCGGGTCCGCTGGGGTTCCGATCGCTACGGCGATTCCGATTGACCATGGCCAAATCCGGGAATCTTGGTCAATCCGCTAGGATGACGGTTTTTTTTGAAACGAAATACCGTCCAACAACTCGAAAATCTTCTACAGTTTTTCTTCGGCTTGCCGCGGATTGTTAGTTAAAATCTTAACGATTGCGTCGACCTCAACGACGCTTTTGTCGGTTCATCGTTCATCTGCTCTGGAATAGGTTCGGGAATGGCCAACTACGTATCCCTGGAAGAAGCAGCAAAAATTCTTGGAGTTTCCACCGATGCGTTGGTGGAGATGCGTTCCAAGGGTCAGATATTTGGGTACCGAGATGGTGCGAGTTGGAAATTCAAGCAGGAGGAAATCGATCGTGTCGTTGATGAACGCGACGACATCGCCGGCGGGGAAGACCAACTGTCGTTGGGATCTGACGTCGCATTGGGTTCTGATTTGCGACTCGCGGGTGAAGACGCAGAGCCTAGCGACGTGGCACTGATCCCAGACCCTCGAAGCGACAGCGGCGTGAAACTCGTCAACCGAACGAACACAGGCAAAGGCAAGCCAGCCAACCAAGAGGCCGCTTCCTCGGACCTGAAACTCTCAGGAGAAGGTAGCGATATCGAACTCGGTGACGACGACCTGAAACTCGCGGAACCCTCTGGTGCAAGCGGCTTGGATCTGGCGACCAAAGAAAAAGCTCGTGGCTCGAATGTTCTTGGCTCGGACCTGGGAGTCACCTCGGGTGCCAAAGGCTCCAAAGGTATCGGAAGCGACCTGGAACTTTCGGGCGATGACGAAGACGAACTGGTCCTGGGTTCTGATTCGGCCATCGGAATCGGTAGCGAGAGCGGGATCAATCTGATGAGCCCATCGGACAGTGGCCTTTCGCTCGAAGACGAACCATTGGACCTTGCGGGCACCGGAATCTCAGGGCTGGACCTGGGTGCTGAACTGGCGGCCGATCCGTCGAGTTCCAAGATCAGTTCCCTCAGCAACGCCAGCGGGATCGGCGGAGCTTTGGTCGACCAAAACGAGGAATTTCAATTGACCCCCTCGAGCGTCGAGGCCGACGATGATAGCGGCTCCCAAGTCATCGAGCTGGTCGACTCCGAGAGCTTCGGCGATGGCATCGGTCTTCCCGATGGAGCTGGCATCGATGGAGCGATTCAAGAAGAAGGCATCGATGGCGGCTTTGGTGCCGATGACTTAGGAGGTGCAGCAGCAGCAGCGGCAGTGGGCGCCGGAGCCGCTTACGGCATGCGAGGACCTGCCGAAACCCCGTATTCAGGTTTCTGGGTCGGTATGCTCGCTTTGGTTCTGGTTCTCATGGGATTGTGCGGTATCCTGACGACCGATATCATCCGAAACCTATGGGCGTGGGACGGACAGACCGACTACTCCACGGGTTTGACGTCCATGCTTGTCAAAGCCTTCGGTGGATCCTAATAAAACCCACGCGGAAATCGGTGAGCTTGCGCAGCGTTCCCCTGCACTTCGTCAGCGGGAGATACCCGCCGATGTGCTAGATGCTCTGTCCCGTGGCTGGATCGAATCGAAAAACCTCGTCGAATGGTTGTCGGTCGATCGAAGGATTCTTCTGGGCGTACTGAGCGTCGAGCTGAACATCGATCTGAGTGCGACCTTGCGAGCCTTGATCGAGGATCGCGAACCGCTCTCCCCGCTTCAACTCTCCAAACGCATTGCAATCGAACTTGCCACGATCATCTCGCCGAACGATGAGCGTTTCAAGTCCCTAGAGCAACACAAGAGCGATGTCGTCCGGGAGTGGGGGGCACTGATCGTCGGTCATTGGGAATCGATGACTTTTGCCCGCAGGCTTGCTTGGATCAAGCCCTTTGCGATCAACCCCAATCCTGGCACGCGAGAAATAGCTTGGATGGCTCTGCGGGCATACGTCGCCCAAGACCCCGAAAACGCCATTTCCAAGTTGATTCCATGGACTGGTAGTCGCAACGATCGAATGCGTCGCTATGCGAGCGAAATCACTCGCCCCTGTGGAGTATGGTGCACCCATATCGATAGGCTCAAGAAGGAACCCCACCTAGGGATCGAAGTGCTCGAACCCCTTCGGTCTGACGAGTCTCTTTACGTGCGAAACTCTGTTGCCAATTGGCTCAACGACGCGAGCAAGTACTCGCCGGATTGGGTTCTCGACATCACGCATCGATGGGCAAGAGAATCCCCGACCGAGCAGACGAAGTACATCGTCAAACGAGCCCTCAGGACCCTGAGAAAGACAAATCGTTAAGCAACATCCTTCAGGTATTTGGTGAAGACCTCTTCGTCGATGTTCCTGCCGCTTAGCACTACAACAATGTCTCCCTCTTGGCCTTGGCCAGAACCTAACTGACCGCTAGGGCTCTGGACATCGAGCGAGATTTTTCCTTCCAAGAGTGCCGCGGTGGTAATAGCCCCCGAGGGCTCGGTCCTGAGCCCATGGGACTGGTACAGCCAAGCCATCGCTCGCTTGGTCTGTTCGTCGCTACAGACGACCGAGTCACTGACAAGCCGCTCCAAAATCGGCCAATTGTGCTCGCCTACATCGTAGGATAGTAGCCCATCGCAAATACTCGTCGGCTTGGGCAATCGGACTCTTCGTCCCTCGATTCGCGACTGGCGGAAATCGTCCGCTTGGTCTGGCTCGACCCCCAGGATTCTCGCCTCAGGAAAACCATCTGCGATGGCCAATGCATGACCTGCCATCAAGCCGCCTCCACTGACAGCGCACACGAAATGCGAAAGCTTGCGTCCCTGACTCTTTAATGCTTGGACAATCTCAAGCCCCCCTACCCCGTTTCCCGCGATCACGTAAGGATCGTCGTAGGGCGATGCTTGCAAGGCTCGCTCCTGCTCCGAAATCTCCTTGGCCAACCGATCGCGAACCCCAGTCTTATGGTCGGTGGTGATGTCATAAGTCCTGACTTCAGCACCGTAACGCCTTGTATTCTCGAACTTGATCCTCGGAGCCGATTCGGGCATGACAATGATCACTCTGGCTGCGAATCGATTCCCGGCATACGAAAGTCCTGAAGCAAAATTGCCCGAGGAGTGCGCCGCGACGGGGCGACCATTGAGCCCCTGTGCATGCTGCGACATCCAGTACAACGCCCCCATGAGCTTGAACGAACCGACTGGAGTCCATCCATAGTCCTTGATCCAGACACGCCGATCGCCCCGAAGCTTCAGCTCTCGTTCAAGCGCGTAGGATCGCACCAGCGGCGCCGGGGTCATGTGCTCGGCGAGTATCTGCTGGGCCTGATGAATCTGCTCTATCGTCACACTCATGTACTGCTCGATTGGCCACTAAAAATGGCTCTTTAAAATGGCCGATAAAATTGGCCCTAACCTATGAATAGATCGCCAAGTACTTATCGGGTCGAAAGAAGCTTGTGAATCGATTCGATCGGTACACATCGTCGAAGGATCTGTTCGGGATAGTACTGGCGGCCTGCTCCTGGTTCTCGGCCTTGGCCAACTCCTGCCGAGCGATCTTCACCCGCGGCGCGTGCCGCTGAGGATTTCTCCTGCTCGCGAAACATCGGATGGATGCGAGAGACCAAACCCACTAACTCCCCTTGGGTGTTGAAAACCCCTGAACCACTTGAACCTCCCGAGAACTCCGCGGTGATCTCCAACCAAGTGTTCGAATCCCCCTCCATCGTCGGCTTGGTCAATCGACTCGCAAACCCCGTCGTTACCACATAGAACTCGTTGTGCGGATGGCTCATGACCACCACATCGGTCAGCGGTTTGGGATTCGATGAAGCCAAGCGAACTGGCTCGAACTTCGTCGAGGTGTTCTCAAGTCGAATCAGAACCACATCGGCCGATTCCCAAGCGGCTAGTACCTCGGCGATCGCAAAACAACGCCCCTGATAATCCATCGCGACGAACCCTTGGACTTTCTCGTCCGGCTTACGGTCCAAAACGTGGTAGTTGGTCAAAACCAGACCATTCTCGCCGATGATCACCCCCCCAGAGATATTGCCGTGCAAGTTCTTGCATCTCCCACAATCGTACAACGTTCCGATCATCATCGATGCTCTTCGGAGCCGATCGTGGAGATCCTCGGGCTTTATCTCGGAGGTCTCGAGCAAACCGAGCTCCCGAAGGTGTTGTAGATGCGCCGATTGTCGATCACTCCATCGGTCAAGTCGGCGATCGGTCCATTGCTTGCCGACGAGCCAGGCCTAGTTCTGCCCTGATTCTCCTGCGAAGTCTCCTGCGAAGTCTCCTGCGCAAGGGCCAATCGCGTCGAGGTCGCTTGGGCTCCAACAAGAGCCAACAGGGTTAACTGGATTAAGCAGATTGACTGGATCGAACCTATCTCAAGGCCCGAACGAACTGGTCTCTTCGAGAACATCACCGCGCGCACCGATCTTGCTGGGCCCATTGGAGCTAGGCCTCTGGAGAAAACAAAACGACGAATAGTTCTGGATCCCTATTCTACGCTCGATCCGCCCAGGGTGCATGTGTCTGTGCCAAAGTCCGACGCCGGGGCTTACTCGAAAAATACGCCGCGCTGCTCGGCCAAGATTCGCATCACATATTCGAAGTAAGGAAAAGGAATCTTCGGTTTGCGTTTTTTGGACCAAACGTACACGACGTTGACCATCGCCCGTGAGATTTCACCCCGGTCGACCTTCGCGATGACTTGGTCCACAAACGCTTCCTGCTCAGGGAAAGCGACGCGGAGTCCATACATCAATTGGTCGCGAAGCTCGCCTGAGTTGAGAGTGAGCATCTGTTCGGCTTCGTTGTATCCATAGGAATCCTGGGTCTGGGCCAAGACTTGGTTGGTTCCAAAGCCGCTCAAGGCCAATCCTCCGAGGAGCATCCAACGCGACGCTTGCAACGGTCCCCAATATTTTTTTTGCATGGTCTTGCACAACTCCTTGGCGGCTTTCTTCCCACCGTTGGTCGGCGGATTCTGGCTATTCGGGCCGCTATACTGAAGCGTCCTATCCGGTTTAATCGACAATCTTTGCCAATCTCGGTAAGCTAGAGTTAGCAGAAGTTCGACAATCGAATCAAGTCAAACTGCGGAAAGTAGCCATTTTGGGAGAGATTAACCCCTACGATTTGCCTTGGCCTGACTCAGGGCGGCTTGCCGGAATCGACTTTGGGACCGTCCGGATCGGGATCTCGTTATGCGATCCGAGCCGGACCTGGACAAGCCCACTGGAGACCTTCCAACGCAAAGCCCCAGCCATCGAAGTCAAGCACTTCCAACAGCTCACGCGCGAAAACCAGATCGCCGGCTGGGTCGTCGGTTTGCCTTTACATTGCGACGGACGCGATAGTGCCAAGGCGCGCGAGGTCCGGGATTTTTCCAAATGGCTGATCAGCACGACGGCTCGCCCGGTCCGCTTCATCGATGAACGCTTTACGACGGCCCTAGCGACCCGATTGCTTCGAGAATTGAACCTGACCCACAAACAGCGAAAAAAACAACTCGATAAAATAGCAGCTCACATCATTCTCGATGCTTACCTAGAATCATCCAAACATTCCAGCTTTCAACCTATCACTTTGGAGAATATCGACGATGCTCAAATCTCGCTCGACGATGCTTTGGATGCTTAAAAGCCTCCCGAATAGACTCACCCTTAAGAGGCTCTTGGCCTTTGGCTCGATTGCATTTCTCGGTACGCTCTTTGTTGCCGATCCGCCGAGCGTCTGCACGGCCCAAGACAGTGCGGTCAAGACCACCGAGGAGCCTAAACCGCTGACCAAATACCTCGGACGCCGGATCGCGATCCCAATGAGCTATCACGGAATCCCTTGGCTCAACCGACCCGAACGAATCCAAGAAGAGAACCCCGAGGAGATGCTCGAGCAGCTCGATGTACAACCTGGTATGACCGTCTGTGATATGGGGTGTGGGGATGGCTACTACACCATGGAGTTGGCCAAACGGGTCGGACCGACAGGCAAGGTCATCGCCGTCGACATCCAACCGGAAATGCTCCAGGAACTCTCTCGGCGTTGCGAGCGCAACAACCTTAAAAACGTCGAGATGATTCTGGGACTGCCGCACGACCCAAAACTACCGACCGGCAAGATCGACCTGATCCTGATGGTCGACGTCTATCACGAGTTTTCGAATCCCGTCGAAATGCTCACCTCCATGCGAGAAAGCCTTAAGCCAAACGGTCGCATCGCTCTGGTCGAATTTCGAGGCGAGGACCCGCAGGTCCCGATCAAACCCGAACACAAAATGACCAAGAAACAAATCCTCAAAGAGTACCAAGCCAATAAGATGGGCTTGGTCAAAGAGTACGACCGTCTGCCTTGGCAGCACTTGATGTTCATGGGGGCTGAACCTCAAGAGAAATCGCCCAAGCAACAAAAGCCGGAGTAACCTAATGCTCCACCTCAAGAGCGAATCGCAAGCCAGGTGGCTTCGACAAGTCGACGAAAACCTCGATGAGATCTTGGCTCTTGCAGAGTCGGCTATCATCGATACTGGCCACCCGCTACCAAGAATGCACAGCTAAGATGCGATTCGGTTTTGTCACCCTTGGAGCCAACGTCCCCTCGACCCGCTTTCGCTTTTACCTCTATGAGAATCCTCTCACGAAGCGCGGACACCGCTGTCGAATCTGGACCAGTTACCCAAGTGTCTATGATTTCATCCCAGCGATCGGATGGCGACTGAGCTATCAGCTCAAAAGGGCGAATCGATTGTTGCAATACTCTCAGGCACGATGGTTTTGCCCCGATACGATCTACCTCGAACGCGGTGTGTTCCATGACCAGAGCCTGTGGCTCGACGGCTGGTTCCGAAAGCTCACGCCTCGGCTCGTTCTCGATGTTGACGATGCGATTTTCCTGCAATTCCCAGACAAAACACGCCAGTTGATCGAAATGAGCGATCATGTCGTCGTGAGCAACCAGCCTTTGTATGACTATGTTGCTCAATACCATTCGAAAATTACCGAAATCCCCACCTGCGTCTCCCTCGAACGCTATCGCCTGCGAGAACACCCCAAGAGTTCGACGAAAAAACCGATCATCGGCTGGATGGGAACCCCCTCGAACCTCCCGTTTCTTGCCCACTGCGCCCCTGCCCTGCGTCGCTTAGCTCGGGAACATGCATTCACGCTTTTGATCGTCTCGAACACCTCCGATCCGCTCCGCACGATCGATCTGGAGGGAATCGACCTGCGCTTCGAAACCTGGAGCCCGGATGTCGAAATCCAACGGTTGCATGAAATGGATATCGGGCTCATGCCCTTGCCGGCCGACCAAGACTGGATGCGCTACAAAGCCGCCACGAAACTCGTTCAGTACATGTCGATCGGGATCCCTGCGGTCGCCAGCCCCATCGGGGTCAATGCGATGATCCTCCAAGACAACACCGTGGGGTTTGCCGCGAGCCATGAGGACCAATGGTTCGAATCCTTAAGGACACTGCTTCTCGATACAGACCTAAGGCACCGCATGGGCAAGGCCGGCCGTTCCTTGGTCGAATCCAAGTTCTGCATCGAGGCCAACATCGATCGGCTTGAAAGCGTCCTCAAGGGATAGTCAGCACCGATCCATCGAAAGCAAGTTTGCTGCGCCTAGAGCCAACAACCTGCCACCGGATCGACTCCGGCAGCAGGGTTACTTCTCAAGGTGACCTTGAGCCTCGATTTTACAGGCCGAGGATATCGTCGAGATCTTGGCTCAAGGCCGAATCGAGCCGATCGTCGAATGAATCTCTCGTCGAGACAGAACGTGCGGTCGAATCGAACAGATCGTCCGAATCATCGATAGGGCTGTTCAGGAGGCTTGAGCTGAAGTAGCTGGCCATCGCAAGATCGCTGCTGCGAACCGTCGACTTCGTCCAAGCGACCGAACCCGAGGATCCGGTATTGGAAAGGCTGCTTGAGCTGATCGTCGAGACGGCCAGAGCCGCTCCCCTTGCATCCAGAGCCTCTGCGGGAATCCATAGATCCGACGCATCTGCACTTAGACCCTCGCCCTCGCCACCGCGACCTCCATTGAGGTTCGAGTTGATGAAGTCGATCACGTTCAGAACGTCCAAGGAGTTGATGAACCCATCGCCATTGACATCCAAATAAGGAGGTACGGCCACGGGCGGCAACGGTGGACGGGTCGGAAGTCCAGCGTTGATGTAGTTGACGATTTGCAACACGTCGATCGGCGATACGAACCCGTCTCCAGTGACATCGAAGCGATTGGTGGGGTTGGTGTAAGGATTCGCACCGATGGTGATCATCCAATCTTCCACTTCACCATCGATTGCCTCACCCAAAGGCGAGCCGACGGCCGCTTGATCGCTACTCAATCGGAACCGTGCTGCGACGGGACGGTCGGTGATAGATCCGGAAGGAACTGTGAAGTTCACCGCAGTGTTCAGTCCGTTGACGATCCGACCTGGGATATTGATCCTTTCACTCGAATCGAAAGCGCCGTTTCCGTTGAAGTCGATCCAAGCACCGACGTAGGCCGGCCGTGCGATCGAGACTCCTTGAACGCTGAACTGGAACGAACCGCTGAAGCCTGAAACGATCGCATTGAAGATCAATCCGTCGTCTTGATCTTGATCGGGCACCTTAGCATCAGGATCGGCCGTATTGGTCAATCCGAGCGAGAAGCCTTCGACGACCTTGTGTCGAGGACCATTGCTTTCACGCAAGCTCGAGTAACTCGGATCGGGTGCATCTCCGTAATCGAAGCCCTCTCCTAGGAAGATCGTCACGAGTGTATCGCCGTTGAGTTCGGTCGCACGCATTGGGTTGCCGGCCCTGTCTCGGATCCCCGAGACGACCTGGGTTCCCAATCCACCGACACCAAGGCTGCCTTCGATGAAGATCTGATCACCCAATACGGTGATTTCGACTCCAGGCATGTTGGCTTGTTCGAGCACTTCCCCGATGATCGTCGCGACTTGCGAGGCGGCCTTTACTTCGCTGAGGTCAAAGACAATCGGAGTGGTAACCTCGCGGCCTGGAACACCGACGACTTGAAGTCCACCACTAGTGATAATTCGCAAATCGCTTTGAGTGCCTACTGCAATCATTCCACCAGCGGAGAACGTCGCGTTGAGACCTAGTCCCGAAGCGTTGATCGCTGCGACAATGAGTGCTGCTTGTTGGTCGGCCGATGCGGTATTGAGCGGTACAGCGACATTGTTGAGCCCAACGGTTCCGTTCCCATCGAGTTCGAAGACGACCGAGCGAGCGCCTGACTGGATCGAGAAGGTTTGTCCGTCGAAAATTCCTTCAGGGGCCCCGTTGTTCGTGGGAATCTTCAATCCGTAGATCGGAGTCGTTCCGGTCCTGCCCGTTGCGGTGATCCGGCTCGTTGCTGGAACGAACTGGATCAAGTTGCTGCCGAGGATCTGCATTTCGCCATTGCCGATCGATTTGATCGTAAGGTTCAAATTGGCCGAGTTGATCGCCGTGACGATATTCTGAGCCAGGATCGCTGGCAGATCGGAATTCGAGAATCGGATCGGGGTATTTCCGGTGACAAACGTGTCGTTGTTGTCGAACTCGAACGTCACTCTGCGGAATCCGTCGTCGACTTGGAAGGTCGTTCCATCGATAACGGTATTCGAGAAGTTATCGGCACTCGAGGGGACTCGCAGGACGATGCCCGTCTCGACCTCGAAGTAGTGAGGTTGAAGTTCCGCATCGATGATCGTGTAGGTCGTTCCATCGATAAGCGACCGAGGTTCGATCGCTTGGATCAAGTTCTCGTTGGTGTTGACAAAGCGGATGGTGTAAGCCGCACCGCTTTCCCAGAGCCCCGAAAGTGGGGTCAAGCGAATAATGTTGCTCGTAGAATCGTATCCGAATCGGTAGTCTTGACCTTCGATCAAGGTTTTGCCGTTCTTGGCGATGATCAACGAGTTGCGAGTGACGGTCTTGCTGTCGACGCCGGTGCCTTGGGCGTTGAAATCCAATGCCGAGGTGTCCAAAACCTGCAGGTCGAAGTAAGCGAGCGAATCGCTGACCAATTCGATGATTCCAGGGGTTGGGTTCGAATCGGCACCCAATGTGTCATTGTCGCGTGGGAAGAGGGACAGAACCGCAGGACCGGTGAAGTCGGAGCGGTCGGATGCACCTCGGTCCTTGAAGACCGACTCGCCGAGTCCCGGAGGAGCGACCACATTCGGATCATCGGTACGCAAAGCACCGGTGATGTCGATCGCAGGAGCGATGATCGGCGAGGGAGCCAATCCGAGCGGTTGCTTGACGGCCAGCAGTGCGGCTCGGTCGACCAAAGAGTCGATCGATGAGTCGATGGCTGCCGATCCGGGGACAGGGTAAAGATTTCCATCGACCGCATCGGTAAAGAGCGGTACGGAAGATCCAACTTGGATCGGGAATTGACCTACGGTCACCCCGGTGGCATTCGTTGTGTTTCGTTGGTAAAGCGTTCCGCCGATGACCGTCGAGGTGCTGGTATTGGCGACCGAAATTCCAGTCGTGCTATTGGAGATAATGTTGTTGAGCAACGTCGGGCTAGCGTTGGCACCGACACGGATCCCGGTTCCCGAGGTACCGAAACGCAAGCCAGGGCGGCTCGATAGAGCCCCCACCGCGTCGATGTCAGCACCGACGGAGTCACCGCTGGTTGGTCCATCGCCCGGTTCATCGGTCAATCGTACGAACTGCAATTGGCTGAGCGTGTTGAACCCGAACTGATCCAGATCGATGTAACGATTGCTGAACGAGGCGGTTCCTACGGAAGTGTAGTTGACCCCGTCTGCCGACACCTCGACTCGGACGAGTTCCGGCAGGCCGACTTCGTAGACAGCCAAGTCAGGTCGAACGTCGTTCGAACCGGTCAAGAAGTTGTCTGTAAACTGGACGACCAGCACACCACCGCGACCGAGCGACACTGCCCCTTGGCCAGGAATCGGCTCACCGATTCCGCTGTAGTCTGGGGCTCCGACCGCGTTGCCTGGGACTTGCAAGCCTGCGATTGGTACTGGACCGCCTCCGGCCCTTGGGTTGTACAGGTTCGCTGGAGCGACATCGCCGAAGCTCAGGGCTCCGTTGGCATAGAAGTCACCCAAAATCGATGTTGCTGGTTGAGCGTCCACACGCGTGACCGATCCACCGAAGATCGTGTTGTTGACGATCCGTGCGAACGGAACCGATGCGGGAACATCGTTTGGTCCGTTGAGCGGGTCGCCCCCAAGATCGATACCACCACCGATGTTGCTGATGAGCTCATTGTTGACCATTACCGCTCCGGGGATCAATCGCTGGTTGTTGATCGTCAGCGTATTTCGCACCGAGCCCGGGTTCGGTGCACCCGAAACCGGATCGCGGACGTCTGCAGTCATGACGACCCCGAAGCCCGAGGAGAACGAGATGCGTGAGTTTTCGATAAGCACTTGGCCTTGGTCACGCGGTGTATTGCGGTCTCCTTCGAGGTTCGTCGTCAATACATTTCCAACGGCCGATGGAATCGAAACCCCAGTCGCACCCGAGATCAAGATCGCATCCGAGGGTTGCCCACCTAGCCCGGAAACAGGGAATGCCACCACGCGGATTTGGGATTGAACGACCGGCGAGTTGATGACACTCAGGACCAACGCTGCGACTTGGACGCTCGTGAGCGAGACGTTCGGGTCGAAAGGAATCGCCACACTGCCTTGGCTTACGCCAAATCCAGGATCCAGCGGCAGAAGGGTCGAATCATCGAACTCGAGTCGGACCGTATTGTTGCCGTCAGTGATCGTGAAGGACAATCCGTCCGAAAGGCTCGACGAATCCTTGAATCGAACCTGAGGGCTACGCGTGACGAGGTAACCTACCGATGGTCCAACATTTACGGTGACCGATCCGAGCAGGAACAGGTCGCGGGTGTTCGATCCACTCGAGCTGCCATCGACGCCCAGGGCACTGGTTTTCAGGACGCTTTGCACGCCTGGGGAATTCACAGCGTCTCGGAAACGAGCTGCAATGATTTGAGCGGATTCACCAGCGACAGGATCGTAAGGGATCGGGAAGTTGCCTGGACGCACTCCACTACCTGATTGACCGCTAGGGATCGAAATATCGTCGAATTCAAAGGTGATCGAGTTGTTGCCATCGCTGACGGTGATCGTCTCTCCGTCGGTGATACTCGAAGCGTCATTGAACCGAAGTTCGACTGCGCCGCTTAAGGCTTGGTTCGGATCGAAAGCTTGGGTCAAGCGAATGCGCTCATTGACGCTCAAGTTGTTCGGGTTGTTGTTGCCACCGTTGTTGGTCGTGCGAGTCGAAAGGGGCTGGCCGTATTCGGAACCTCCGCGTATCTCGACTTGATAAGGCCCAACGAGGATCTCGCTTCCGCTGCCCGGGACGGTGGTAAAGGTCGTATCGGGTGGAGCGTTGGAAACCGATTCTCCTCTTTCGGCAAGTCCGATGATGAAATCATCGAGATAGAGTCCCTCGAAGTTGTTGTTCTGCGATCGGGTCGCAGGGTGCAATCGCCCGAGAACATACTCGGAGAACTCATCTCCATCACGACGGCCATTGACTTCAAACGGACCGGCATCGCCTACAGTTACTCCGGTCAGATCGATCGCGTTGGTATTTCGGCGGAACGTAGCAAAGGCATCGAGTCCAGGAGCTAGGTTCTCCTCGAAGGCTTCTGCAACGGCAGCCGCTACTTCGTCGGCCGTCATGTTCTGCAGAATGTTAATCGACACGTTCGAGCTGTTGGCCGATCCATAAGCTCCGTCGGTTCGGATGTTGGAGTTTGGACCGACGACCAAATCGCTGATGCCATCGAGCTGCAATCGGTTTCCATTGAGGCTTGGATTGAACCTCGGCGAGATATCCAAGGTCACTTGGTACTGGCCAGTCGGACCGGAGGAAGTCCTGCCGGTTGAAAGCAGCGGGCTGTACTCGTTGATACCCGAGTTGCTGATGCCGAAGTAGTAAGTTCCGGACTTGGCGAACGTATGCGTTAGCGCCACGTCAAGCTGGGTGGCAGTCGATGCACGGGCTAGTTCATTTCCTAAGGAATCAAAAAGTCGGACGCGGGGATTCAGAGGCGAGCCGACGAGGCTTGCCGAGACGGCAAGATCGATCGTTGTCCCTTCGTCGGCTTGGAACTCAATCATGTCCACATCGGCACGTACCGCATCGGGTTGTTCGCCCGGTTGCAGAACAAAATCCCCGATCGCGCCGGTGGCGGTCCATCGGGTCAGTTCACCAGCGACAATGGTGGTCTTCACGGCGGTGCGGAAGACTTCCGAGCGGGCCTGCGGTTCCAAAATATTTGCCGATAAAGCCTTGGGCACATAAGTCGCAGCGTTCAGGGACGCGAGCACTTTCTGGGCGATTTGCGATGGAGAATCGCTCGTCGAATAACGGATCACGTTTCCGCTAGGACTCGTGCCGGTACCATCCCAGAACACAAACGTTGTTCCTCTCAGAGAGATGGTCTCTCCGGAGCGGATCCCGACGCCGGATGGGAAGACCAATGTCGGTCCCATCTCAATTTCAAAGGTTCTGCCGCCGACGCTGAAGGTTTGCCCATCTCGAAGTTCGCTCGCCGATACGGTTCGCAACTCAGGTCCTCGGCTACCGAAGCTGTTGAAGCCTAAGCCGCCGGCTGTGCTGAACTCAAATCGCAATCGCACTTGACGGTCGCCGGCCAACTGGGCCAGAGAGACTCGGGCTTGTCGCCACGAGGTCCCCGGAGGTGCCACGGCTTGTCCGGGCAAGGAGTTTGGACCTACCGGGCTGGGCACATTATCGACCAACGTTTCGACCGCTGTTTCCGAGGCGTTGTTCGTCGCCAATTGGATCCATGTGTTATCGTCGCCCGCAGCGTAGACTCGGAACGAGTCCCGCATCGGATTGAAGGTGTTATTGACGAGGCTCGAGGCTGCGTCTTCGGTGGCCAAGAAGTAGCTGAAGTAGAGGGTCGGTAAGTCGGCTTCAGTCAGGTTCTCGAGCGAGAAGGTCTTGCTCTCCATAACCCCGGTTGCTCCACCAGGGAAGTTGTACGTATTCTCTAGAGCCTCACCAAAGGCTCGCGGTTGGGCCAGTGGATTCGTACCGGTGTTGAAGTTCGCGTTGCTGTGCCCGAGATCTTCGTACCCGAAGTACCAACTCGTTCCACCGAGTCCTGCGGTGTTCCCCTCGATATCCGCGGAGATACCGTGGCCCGGATTGGCCGATCGCCGTGTGGTTTGGTGCCACAGGTTGTAATCAAGGTTCGAAAAGGCCAATCCATCGAAACCGGAACTAGCTGTATCGACAAAGGTCGATCCGTTGGCAAAGACCGGTTGCAAGATCCCGTTGGTGTCAAACGCGTAAATCCGGCCGCCGACGGTCGAGCCAAACAGCAGGTTCGAGTAGGCCCCGTTGGCTACGTTGCGAGGTCCGGCGGTCAGTCCCGTGAATTGCAATCCGGTCAACTGGTAGGACGAAGCAACAAACGTTCCGATAGCCCCAGCGCGATTGCTAAAGAGCTCACCGCGGGAGACACGGAACAATCCGCCCGCGTCGCTGACTGCATAGAGGTTTCCATCGATCCCTGCGACACCTCGAACAACACCGCCAGGGGCGATACCGATGCGTCGCGAGGATCCGGTCGTCGAGGTCACCGTCGCACCAAGGACCGTCACTTCGTTGCGATTGATTCCGCTCTCGACTGCCGAGAGTCCTGGGAAGCCTGAGGTGTTGATCGCTTGAACGACCCGCGTTGCGATGGCCTCCGCCGTATCGCTGGCCAAAAAGTTCACGCCGATGCGTCCGCTACCAATCGTTCCGTTGGTTTGCTGATCGACCGCGACTCCGCGGTTGACTAACGTAGCAAAGTTGCCTACCAATGCTCCGGCAAAATTCAGCCGGTTGCCTTCAAAGCCAACTTCGATTCCCAGCGGCACTGAATTGGCCACTGCGGCAGCGAACTGGGCGTTGTTCATGCTGGTCTGGTAAAAGACGGTTCGAACACCTGGTGTCGGGACAGGCGTCACTCCGGTGGTGATTTGATAAACAACACCATCGATGGTGAATTGATCCCCATCGCGGAGAACTCGATTCGGGAAATTGACCGGATCGAGATTCAGTTGCAGTTCAGGTCCAGCGTTGAACTCGATGATCACGTTTTGGTTCGTCGACAGGCGGAGCGTCACGGTGTCTCCGTCGTTGATCAACGATCGGACCGAGTTGGCGATCGACTCGGTCGCTTCGGTCACGGCAAAAGCCGTCGATGTCGTGCCTGCGGCCGCATTGGTTTGGATAAAACCGCGTTCGGTGATATCGGTACCGGCTCCGAGGATCAAGTCGGGAGCCCCGGTGATCGGAATGTTGAATTGATTGTCCAGTGCCGGAGCGCTGATACCTGCCCCGGTGTTCGGATCGAATCGATACAGGACGTTATCAAAGTAGCTCACGCCACGGTTGGCTGCGGCAAAGTTAGCAGTCCGGTTCCGGTTGGCGACCAAGAATCCGAATTCGGCTTCGGTCCCCGTCTGATCTCGGATATCCATGACCGTGTAGGCTTCGGAATCGAACGGGGCTGCCGTGTCCGACAATTCCCCAGCGGTGTCCAAACCTCGAACCGTGAAGTTGAACGCTCCTTGAACACGCGTCGCGGCGGTCCCTGGATTGACCAGAACGTAGTTGAACAAATCGTTGCTCGGGGTTTGGAACCCACGCAAATCCCCGTTGGGTCGAATGAAGGTGTCCTTCATGAACTGGGGAGCAATTCCCACGTCGTTTGGAAGCTGACCGGTAAAGGAGTTGGCGATATAATATTGGGTGCCCAATGCAGACGAGGCGCTGACATACAGCGGCACATCACCCAAGCTGTACTCGATCCTCGATTGCATGTCCAGGAAGGTCGGAGTCATCGGCGGAACGGTCGAGCTGAGTTGATCGCCACCGACTCGGTCTTCGACAATGAACCTACCGCTCGAAACGGGCAAAATCCGCAGGTTCGACGCGCCGAGCGAATTGCTCAATCGGTTTGCCAAGACCGTCGGCACTTGGGTGCGATTGGTCACCGCCAAGTAGTACCTGCCAGCGGGCAATTCTACCGGTCCGATGTACGGATCTAGAGTTCCGGTCGAACCTCGCCCTAGGTCCGAGTTGGTCGCTTGGGAAACCGCCGAATGGCGATCATCCAGGATGTTGCTATTGAGCCCTACTCGAACCAACGAGGCGTTCGAGCCGTCGGCCGTCGGAGCAAACAGGTACATCGAGAGGTCGGCTCGCCCAATCCCATCGGCATAATCCAGATCAAAAATCGTCGAGAGATATTCCGCCAGCGGTGTGACCAACTGCGTGTAATCGATTGTAAAGGTAAACCAGTCGACATCCGTGACCGAATCGATGTTGCCGGCCAAGGAGATCGTCTTGCGGTCGGTCGTCAGGATATTGCCGAGCTCTTGGGCGGTCACAAACGTGTTGTTGTTGCCGCTGTTGATCTCGGCTGTTTCTCCGACCAACGGAGAGTGTCGTGGCACCCCTCGGAGTGTCAATCCAGTCGAGGCAAATCGAATGTCCGCATAGGCGACCGAGGTTCCTGGGAACTCTTGGTTTTCGCCCAAACGAACTTGCAACTGATATGCACCCCGAGAGAGTCCTTGGCCTACCGAAGCTGGATTGCTCAATGCCGGTGTACCGACTGCTTGTCCGGTGACTTGATTGCTCGAACGGACCCGAATGTGATAGAGCGAGGGTTGGCCGCTTTGTCCTGGCAGAACGACCCGAAGCCCGGCATCTTTCGCATTGGTGCTGTAGTCGTCGCGAGGCTCACCTCGGGACGATTGGGGATAAATCGTGGGTGCACTTTTTCGCAACGACCTTACTGCGTTTCCAGGCAAGTTGCTGTAGAGTGGGTTGTTTGCCGCATCGATCTCTTCGAGATACGAATTGTCCGAAAGGGCCAGAATCTCTCCGTCGGCAGAGATCAGCTCGACGACCGTGTCGAGGTTCGCATCGGTCTTGTCGATATCGAGCCAAACCTCGGTGCCACCAAAGGCATTGAAGCTGTAGACGTCCACGTCCGAGGGCTTGTTGATCACACCTTGGATCTCGAATCCGAGTCGAGTGTTCTCGTCTCCGCTATTGATCGAACCGGCCAACTGCCCCAAATACTGGGCCTTGGTCGGATCGTCGTTGGCGCCGGGTGCATTGGCAAGCGAGGATTCTCTCTCGGGAAGTACGCCGACGTTACGATCGTTCGAATACGTCTGCATCGAAACGCCAGCCCACGATCCAGGAGAAGCGATCGAGGTGATGGTTGTCGGAACCAACTCCAGGAAACTTGTCATGCGCGACGTGTTGGCCGTCGGAGCGACTTGCCATGCCAAGGCCGTTGTCACGTCAGCAAGACCGTAGATTTGTCCTAGTACCGGATCGGTGATCGGTGGCAAATCCGTCAGGTCGATATTACCAGCCGGCGTGTAGGTGGTGCCAGCTCCTTCGATGATGTTGGCCAAATCGCGGAATTCGTCGGCTGCGAACCCAAGATAGGTCGCGTTGACCAAATCGATGCCCGGGCTGTAAACCCCACCGTGGGAAAATCCAACGCGCTCCGCGTTGTCGATCGTATAGGCTCGGAAGTCAGGATTCCCTGGGGTGCCAGTCAAGTACAAAAAGTCGTCGCTCGGAAACACGATGTCTTCATCGAGGTAGTTGATAAACTGGATATTTCCAAGTGGCGAATCGCTATCGAGCGTCAGCGTGTTGAAAAGCTTCGCAACGCCATTCTTGAACCTCGACTCGACAGTCCAGCGGACCTCGGCATTGTTGTTGCCTGTGAACGTACCACGACTGATGACCACGTCGGGCGAAACGAGCGTTGGCGGTTGGGTGATCGTTGTAGCAGAAAGGCGAATTGCATTTCCATCGCCACCGACATCGATGTAGTTGTTGAACGCAAAGATGACCGCTTCGTCGATGAACAACTGCGTGTTGCCTTGGGCCGTAATTCCGCCCCGCGTCGCAAAACTACCTTCTCCACCGGCGTTTGGCTCGAAGGAGAAAAAGCCAGGGCGGTTGACATCGACATCGTTGTCGATGAGGGTGCCACGATCGACTTCGGGGCCAAACGGTAAGACGATCTCACCCGAGGTTGAATTGCTTCCGTTGTTATCGGTATCGAAGGCAGGTCGGCCATCGACCCCGAACCCTGCACCGACGGTGTCATCGCCGATGGATGTGAGGATTACCGGGAAACCGGGTTGCCCGAGGATTTGAATGCTACCGCCGATGCGGTTGGCATGATCAAGGGGCGTTCCGGTAGCATTGAGTCCGGCCAGCGTAGAACCGCCACCGAACTTGACTACCAAACTTTGATTCGCATCGCTCTTGAGTTGCAATCCACCGTAGGTGTGCAAGTTATCCGAAGTGATGGTGCTCGAAACGACATGCACGATGTCGGTGTCATCAAAAACCGATTGCGAGGTAAGCTCTTGTCCACGAACCAACATGCCGTTGATCCCGTTGCGAGACAGGCGATTGCCTCGGACCAAGGCTCCTTGGTTGGCCAAGTACTCCCCGGTGGTTCCTAACTCGCCGGTTTGGCGCCCAGAGTCATCCAAGTTTTGTTCGATCAACGAATTGACGTCGATGCTGATCGCAGAACCCGCATTGTCGCTGATTCGGTTGTTGAGGATTTGAGGCTGAGCACCTCGAACAAAAATCGCAGACGAATCGTTCGTTCCGCGACCGAGTCGATCCGGATCTGTCGCGTTGGCTTCGTTTCCTGCCGCATTGAACTCGACAAGCGAATTCGCAAGACGGAAATCGGCCTGATGAACTTCAATCGCGTTGAACGATGCAAAGTTCCCCTCGATACGGGTTGTCCCACCTCCGTAGGAAATACGGTTGTAGTCCATCGATGCTTCGCTGCCGTGGCCGACGAAGACTCCGCCCCAGTCGCCCGGCGTAGCGGCCGTGGCCCCCTTGTTGCTCGCGGTGTCGAACGTCCCGCCAAATCCGTAACGGATATCGTTGATACTGGTCAAGATCACCGGCAAGCCAATGGTTCCTTCGGCAACCAGATTCGCACCGTCTCGAACCTCGATCCGCGATCCACGGTTCTTGACGATCATCCCGGGATCCATGACCAAGCTTCCATCGAGACGCGAGCGGATCTTGGCTGGCAATTCGACGAGCGCGTTGCCCGATACTGAACCGTTGTCGACAAAAGTCGTGGCGATTGCATTGATCTGCGCTACGAAACGGTAAGTTCCTCCGCCGTTTGCGTCGCTGCGATAGATCCGACGCCCAACGTAGGGCAAATCCCCACCGATGGGTGGGAGATTTGAGAGGGTGACCGAACTGCCTGCAACCACACTGACCGATGCGGTAGGTATCGATGCGAGGCTTTCGTTACCGCTGGCATCGACATACACCAGCTTGTAATTGTAAGTACCGACGGCCAAGTTGCCCGAACCCGAGCGAACCACCGTAACGACGGTCGTCGGAGGAGAGGCGACATCCAAGACTCCACCACCCGGGGTCCCGGCGATGACCAAATTCTCACCTAGAACATGCGGCATATCGATGTCATCGAAGCGGGCCGCAGTGGTGATCGTCTCGAGAGTCTGCGAGGCCCCTGTGCGGGTCTTAATGAACATCCCGTTGATCGTGTTATTGACGACTCGGTTTCCATGAATATCTGGGCCAACCCGATCGTAATCGGGAATAAACAGACCGGCAGCCTGGCTCTTGGGATCGCGGAAATCGTCTTCCCGGAAACTGTTTGGCGTGGCACTGATAGCCGCGTCGGCACTGCGTGTGATCAGGCTGTTGGCGATCGTCGGCCGCGAATCGATGATGTTGATCGGCGTGATGACTTGTGACAAGCCATCGACGATGACTTGGCCCCCGCCGAATCGAACATCGGCGTGGTATAACGCGTTGAGGAACAATCCGGCTCGCTCTTTGTCGGTCCGGGTCGCGTCGCTTCCATCGATGCGGTTGCGGAAATCCAATCCCCCCCAATCACCAGGGGATGGTGCCGGTGGGGTGCGATCGGGATTGACTCCGATCCCTGTCGTATCGTGGATCGAGGTGACGATGACTTTGCTGTCAGGAATACCCAAGAGCTGCAACGTGCCACCGCTGCGATTGACCGAGACGGTCGAACTTCCGACACTGACCCTCGATCGCCCCATCTTGATGATCGCCCCTGCATCGATCATCACATTGACGTTCCTTGGAACATCGAACGTTGTGCCGTCGGCCAAGGCTTGGCCGAGTCGGTTGAATCCGATTTCATAAGCTCGATTCGCAGCGTTGCCCAAGATGCGGATTGTAATGGCGCGGGTGCCCGAGGCATCGGCATTGCTCACACTGGTCGCTTCGGTCAAAGCTCGCGAAATGGTGTTGTATGGCTGTGCGAGGGTTCCGTTCCCGTTGGCAAGAGCGGTCTTATCGACCCAAATGGTGTACGAACTTCGGTCGGTCGTAGCCGTCGTCGAACGATCTGGCCGAGTGGGAACAAACCAATAGTTGAACACTCCGCCAGGTTTGCCGTCGCCATCTCCATCGATCTGGGTAGGATCGGAATCCGCATCGGTCAGAGTCGATGCTGCCGGTGGTGCAAAGTCGATCCGCAAATCGTACCTGCCCTCCGAACGCCCGCCTAAACCCGAATCATCGATGGTCGGATCGTAATTGGAATTCCCCTTGGCACTCACGCCGATGACGTATTCGCCAGGCTTGACAAAGTCCAAGCTGACGCGCGGGTCTTGGCTGAAGTAATCTTCGTTGGCCGCAAGTTCCACCCACTTCGGTTGGCTTGAGCTCCCCTCATTTCGATAGAGTCGAAGGCTCGCGTCGAGCAAACTCGAGTTCGATTGACCCTCGGCGATCACTTGAACCGAGATCGAACCTCCGGAATCCGGAACCACGAAACGGTACAGGTCGATGTCTTTGCCTTCTGGGCGGAAGATGTACTGACCATGGGTCACGTCTGCATTCCCAGGGAAGACATTCTCGACGTTCGGATCGGTGATCGGATTGCTGTTTTGGACCGTCGACTGAGGCAGTTCGTCGGCGTTGCCCAAACCGAGCAGAACCCCGATACCGCGCATGAACGAACGGAAAAGTTCCGAGCCGAACAGGTTGTCGTCGGCGGTGTTGAACTCTTGGCTATCGATGACAACGGCCGATTGGCTCGCATTGGCCAACAAGGGACCTGCGGCGTATGTGATGTTATCGCCCGGTTGGTTGGCAGCCACAGGGGTCAAAGCCGTCAAAGGATTGATGACTTGCATGTCCCCGACGCCGATGGTGAACCCTTGGTTATCGCTCTCGACGAATCGAACACCGATATGCTTCTCATAGAGGCTGACGACTTGCCGAGCCATGGTCCTTTGGATTTCGGTGATCGCGTTGAGCTGTACGCTCGCGTTGGCGGTTCCCAATTGGGAGGCGAAGTTATAATAGATCACCTCGATCCCGTCGGAATCCGAACGGGTCACGTGGTGTTGGTAGCGATTATCGCGGTTGCCCGACTCACTGTTGGATCCGGGGAAATCGAGTGTATAAGGAGTCGCGTTCTTGATCTCGGAGCTGACGATCGCCGCCTTGGCACCAGGACCTGCGAGCCAACCCCCACCGAGGTCCATCGCTGTCGAGAACCGGCTCCCTGGATCGCTCGCCGGAGTGATGCTCGTGACCGCAGTGTTGTTGACAGAATTGTCGTTCCCAATCCGCAGCCGCAACGAGGCCAAGGCCAAAGGCCCAGCACCGGGGTTGGCCGGATCGACAAGAGCGTCGAGGTTGCGTTCGAAGGTCAGTGCGACGCGGTTTAGATTCGCATCGTAGTTGACTCCGATGGGTCGGAACGTGATGTCGTCGCCACCATTGAGCGTGTTATTGGTGTAGACCAATTGATAGTAAATCGGCTTGACCGCCTCGGCCGAATTGAGCTTATCGCCATTGAAATAAACATAAACGACGTTCCGCAGTTGCTGCTTGGTCGTCCCGGTGGTGATCACCGGTTGGGGCACAACGGCTTGGATCGTCGGCCCGAGATCCAAGTCGAACCGAACGCTTCGCGAGACCCCGCCGTTGAATGCAAAACCTGCGACATTTCGCAGGGCAAAAGGACCGGTTCCGAAGATATCGATCAAGTAGGCATCGTCTGGCAGCGCTTCGGCAAACCGAATGATGACTTCTCGCTTGGTATCCCCCAAGGCGATGTAGGCAGGGGTGATCAACTGATCGTCACCGCCGACGAGATTCAGAGGCGAATAGGTAATCGCGTTGCCACCGATTCGCGTCAGGCGATCTCCGCTGACGAGCCGCGCGACGAGCAATCGTTGGGCTTCGGCCGAAGCGTTGACCGCATCGATCACTTCACCGACAGTTGTCAAAGCCCTTGGGTTGCTGTTGAGTTCGATCCGAACGGTCGAACCGTTGACGATAACATTGGGAGGTGCCGGTGAGTCGAAACTGCGCGAGGTAAATTCGACACGAACGCCATTGGCGGCTGCCGCCGAGCCGGTCGAGACGAACTCGGCTTGAAGGTTCGATAGACCCGAATTGAAATTCGTCGAAGCGCGAGCCGAGCCTGCGCCCAGGAGCGGGAGGACTTGGCCAGTCGTGACCGTATCGGCGATGACCGTCGTGCCGAATCCTCGGAGCAAGGTCGTGACGATCAACGACGAGACCGCAGGGTCCTCGTTCATCGCCTTGACCAAATCGTTGGCGGTAGTTTTGAAGGCTGGAGCGATGTTCACATCGATGCTGATGCGCTGGCCCTGGACACTCAGGATCGGGTAGCTGACCGGCTTACCCACAGGCCCGACGGTCCGCGAGGACTGCGTAAAGAATATCTCCGTTCCGTTGCCCTGCTGGCCAGGCAGCGAGGCGCTAAAATCGACGACGGCTTGGCCGTTGGTCCCAAGGTCGCTTGTCAAGTAAGCGGCACTCAGCACACCGTCGGCACCGGCACGCTTGATCTGGATGCCACCTAAGGAG
>JAJTEK010000194.1 GCA_021299695.1 Pirellula sp.
AGGGCTGGCGATCGCGTGGTGGTAACCAAGGACGAGTCGAGCTTCATCTCTCGCATGTTGACGAGCCCTACATTGTCCGGGTTGATGCGATAACGAGATACCCATGTCGGATCGATGGATTGACACCGCATCGGCTGTCGTAGGGGTGTTTTTAGTGATGGGTGTGGGGGGCTTGGCCCGCCATTGGAGATGGTTGAGCCCAGAAGTCGATCGTTCGCTTGCGAGTTTGACTTCGTATGTCCTCATGCCATGTCTTTTCTTTCACCGCATCATCACCGACGCTTCATTATCCGCGGATCTGGATGCTTGGTTCCCTGCTGTACTGGGGTACATTTGCACTTTTCTTGGGGTCGGGATGGCTTGGTGGGCAGCAAGGACCTTTGGCGGTGGCTTTGGGCTTGCGTCGGATCCGGAGCAAAGGACCTTTGGGCTGACCGTAGGGATTCCCAATTACGGGTACATCGCCTTGCCGTTGGCCGAAGTCTTTTATCCTTCGTGTGTCGTGACCTTGATGGTCCACAACGTTGGGGTGGACATGGCGCTTTGGAGTGTTGGTCTTTACACGATTTCGGGCAAGGGGATCGACGCATCGTGGAGGCGGATCGTCTTGAGTCCGCCTCTTTTGGCCGTAGTTCTAGCCGTGTTGATCAAGCGATTCGATGGGGTCGCCTGGGTGCCCGGTCCGATCGAGCAAGCGACCCAGAAGTTAGGTCTCTGTTCGGTTCCGATGGGTTTGGTCCTAAGCGGTGCGATACTCTACGACTATATCGGCATAAGTTCATGGGCCAAGGCTTGGCGGATCTTGAGTTTAGCCATCCCGGTCCGCATGATGATTCTGCCTTTGGCGATCCTTGCGATCGCCACTTGGGGGACAGACTCCGAGTCGCTCAAGCAAGTGTTATTGATCCAAGCGGCGATGCCAGCAGCGACCTTCCCGATCGTCATGACAAGGCTCTACGAGCAAGACGTCCAGACCGCTTGGGTCGTTGTGGTAGCGACATCGCTTTTGAGTCTCTTGACGATCCCGGTTTGGATGATTTTTGGGGCAGCATGGTTGGGACTAGGCTGACTTGCTTATCCCCCGGTGCGTCGTCTTGTCGTCGTTGTCTCGCTTCAACTTCGAGGAACCACGGAACACACCGAATACACGGAAGCATGACATAAAGGTGTTGGTCTTAGTCATCAGATTGTCGAACACCTCGCGTGGCACGAACTCTCTCGACGACCTTCTCACTCTTGACGGCGTCGCGCTCCGAAAATAGAGTCGCTGGTCGAGTCTCGATCGGTCGCTAAAACACTGGGGTTTTGCATGTTGCCTCGATGGACCTGACGACCTGAAACGGTATCGAATGAACCGATCGAATGGACTATACTTGTCGCAGGTCAGCGCCTCGCACTTGGTCAACGCCAGGGGCTTAGCTGGCCATGCCAAGTTCCATCACCTAACAGAAACAAATGGAGATCCCGATGAAAATCACCCGAACTCAACTCCCGCTCGCCGCGGCGCTCGCGTGCGCGTTGGCTTTTACGACCGCACAAGCGCAGCAAGTGCCGTTGCCCAAGACCCCCGCCGACGTTCCTGGTCCCGCCGCAGGCACCTTGATGACCAAGGAATATGTCCACATGGTAGGCCGCATGGCTTATGTCTGGGGCTATCCGATGGTCAACTCGCACAACCGCCGCGCCGGATTCGCCTATGTGACCAGCCAGAACGGCAACGTTGCAGGTCTCAACGGCGGCATGGTACCCATGGCACCCATCGGCCAAACGGGGATGTTGACCGATTACGTCAAGCCGGAGCAGACCTTCGTCACCTGTCCCAACCAGGACGTGGTGTATGGCGCTGGGTATTTCGCGCTCGACAAAGACCCCGTGGTTTTTCAAGTGCCGGATTTTGGAAATCGCTTTTGGGTTTATGCGCTCTATGACGCGCGCACGGACGAAATTGCCGAAATCGGCAAGCCCTACGGCACCAAGCCGGGCTTCTACATGATGGTGGGACCGAACTGGAATGGCCAGACGCCCGCTGGCATCACGGCAGTGGTGCGTTCTTCAACGGAATTGGGATTTGCCATCCCACGCATATTTAAAGAAGACACTGCCGAGGATACGAAGGCCGTTCAGCCGCTGATCAATCAGGTCATGTTCTATCCTCTCAGCCAGTACGACGGCAAGATGAAGAACACCGACTGGAGCAAGCTGCCGAACTTCCCGGCGCCGGCAGGCCCTGGGGGCGAGACCAAGTGGGTCGTTCCCGAGAAGTTCTATGACCAGCTTCCCGGAGTGATGAAACTCGTTGCCCCGCTACCCGGTGAGGAAGCCCTTTACGCTTGGATCCGTTCGGTATTCGAGGCCGCCGAGAAAGACCCGGCGACCAAGCAGGCGTTGGTGGAAGCTTTCGTGGCTGCCGACAAGGAGATCATCGACCCGATGTTCCAGTGGAAATACAACGGCCGCTCGGCTGGCAATGGCTGGTACTCACCGGTGAACAACGCGCAGTGGGGCACCGACTACCTCAACCGCACCGCCACGGCCAAGTCGAACATGTATGACAACAAGCCCGACGAGACGAAGTACATTTACCGCGATTACGACAGCGAGGGTCAGCAGCTCCACGGCCAGAACAATTACACCGTGACGTTTGCCAAAGGCCAGGAACCACCGGTCAATGGCTTCTGGTCGCTGACTCTCTACAACGATAAACACGTCTTCCATGCGAACACGCTGAAACGCTACTCGCTGGGCACCAAGAGCAAATCGTTCCTGAAGTACAACCCAGACGGTTCGCTCACCTTGTATTTCGGTGCGAAGTCGCCTGGGAATGACAAGGAAAGCAACTGGGTGCCTGCGCCGGACGGTACGTTCTCGCTCTATATCCGCGTCTACTGGGCTGAGCAGTCGGTACTCGACGGCACCTGGATGCCGCCGCAGGTTCTGATGGTGAAGTAATCACCGATAGCCACTGGATAGCTGCCAATCCTGTCGCCGTAGCCACCTGTCGCCAGACGGTGGAGGGTTTACTCGCGCCGCTGTCGACCGCTTGGCAGCGGATGGCTACGGGAAGTGGATGGTTCGGGGCCTCGGCCGTAGCCACCTGTCGCCAGACGGTGGAGGGGTTACTCGCGCCGCTGTCCACCGCTTGGCAGCGGATGGCTACGCTTGGCAGCGGATGGCTACTACTGGCCCATTTCGCCCTAGAGTAGAATTGCCCTGCCCGGTTGCGATCGGTGCGTTTTTTATGATAATTAGATATCAGTTTCGGTATGCCTTCTCGGAGCCCCCGCTCCAGTTCGGTGCCGATTTCTTATTTCTTCTACGCTAGCCAGGGATCCACTCCATGAAGTCCGTAGCAAACTTATTCCTTTGGATGGCAGCCGCATGCTGCGTCCTGGGTAGCTTGGCCACGTCGGTTCAAGCTCAGCAGGCAAAACCCAATATCCTGGTCATCTGGGGTGACGACATCGGCCAGTTCAACGTCAGTGCCTATAACAACGGAATGATGGGGTACAAAACCCCTAACATCGATCGCATCGGCAAGGAAGGCGCTCTGTTTACCGATTGGTACGGTCAACAAAGCTGCACCGCTGGCCGCGCCGCTTTCATCACGGGTCAATCGCCGATCCGCACCGGTCTGACCAAAGTCGGACTTCCAGGTGCCCCCGAAGGGATGCGCAAAGAAGATCCAACGCTCGCGACCTTGCTCAAAGCACAAGGCTACGTCACGGGCCAGTTCGGCAAGAACCACCTGGGCGATCGGGACGAAATGCTCCCGACAGCCCACGGTTTTGACGAGTTCTTCGGAAACCTCTATCACCTCAACGCCGAGGAAGAACCCGAGCATCCCGACTACCCCAAGGACCCAGCATTCAAAAAGAAATTTGGCCCTCGCGGTGTGATGCACAGTTTTGCCGATGGCCGCATCGAAGACACCGGCCCGCTGACCAAAAAGCGGATGGAAACGATCGATGAAGAGGTCAACACCAAAGCAATCGATTTCATGGAGCGTGCCAAGAAGTCCAACAAGCCGTTCTTCCTGTGGTGGAACTCGACGAAGATGCATATCTTCACCCACCTCAAAGAAGGGGTTGCCGGAAAAACCGGGTTGGGTATCTACGCTGACGGAATGGTCGAGCACGATCGCCAAGTCGGAATCATTCTCGATAAACTCAAAGAACTCGGATTGGACGAAAACACCATCGTCATGTATTCGACGGACAATGGCGCCGAAGCCTTCACTTGGCCCGATGGTGGTACCACCATGTTTCGCGGTGAAAAGAATACCCAATGGGAGGGTGGTTACCGAGTCCCTTGCATGATCCGTTGGCCTGGTGTGATCAAACCCGGCACCGTCGTCAACGACATCGGTGCTCACGAAGACATGCTCACGACACTCGTGACTGCTGCAGGTGACAAGTCGGTCAAAGAGGATTTGCTCAAGGGTCGCAAGATCGGCGATCGGGAGTACAAGGTCCACCTCGATGGATACGACTTGGCCCCGGCCCTCAAAGGTCAAGCTCCTTGGCCTCGCAAAGATTTCATCTATTGGACCGATGACGGCAGTGTCGCTGCCCTCCGTTACGGCAACTGGAAAGCGACCTTCTTGGTTCAAAAAGCGCACGGAATGCACGTTTGGCAAGAGCCTTTCGAAGTCCTCCGAGCTCCGACTCTGGTCAATCTTCGAATGGATCCATTCGAGCTTGCTCAGGACATCGGTATGGACTACCAACGCTGGTACCTTGAGCACATGTTCATGATCGCCCCTGCAGCGAGTTACGTGGGCGAATGGCTTCAGAGTTTCCGAGAATTCCCTCCTCGCCAAAAGCCAGGTAGTTTCAACCTTGAACGCGTGATGGAAGCCGTAACGGCTTCCCAAGGTAAACAGTAAGCTCGCTCCCTTTTCATTCAGGGACCCGGAGCAACTCTAGGCTCAATCAAAGTTCCCACGCTTGAGCCTAGGCACTACAATGGACCCGAGAGTTCTCTTCTCTCGGGTCCATTTTTTATTTGTCCACGACGCTTGATCCATGATCTCAAAACACCTTCTTCTTCCAGTCGTGTCGAACCGATCATCCCGGCCGTCCACGCGGTCCAGGCTGTCCCATGCGTCCAGGTCGATCCTAAGCAGCTTGGTCTTGCTGTGCTCAGCGTTATCGGTCTTGAGTCCAGCGCAGGCTCAGGAGTGGACCGTAAGCCGAGCCGACTCCGGCTCGAGCGGCTTTGTTTCGGGAAAGCTTCCGAAATCCCCTAAGCTTCTTTGGGAGAAGTCATGGGATAAGTCTGG
>JAJTEK010000195.1 GCA_021299695.1 Pirellula sp.
GGAGCCGACGAGCTCCTTGGCCAGCAGCGCTAGGCAGTCGTCCCAAGCCTTGTCCTGACAAGCCGAGAGAGTCGTCGCTGGGTCCGCCGGTTTGAGATTGGTCTCGAAATTATCTAGCACGATCAGGATCGGCTCATCCTTGAGCGCGCGGAGCAGGTTGCGAGTGAGCCGCTGCAGTCGCTCAGGACCGGTGAAATCGGCGGTGGCCTCGCGGTAAATGGCATCGGCAGGATTTGCCCGAACATGCTCGTAATATAGCTTCAGCTCCCCATTGAGCATCCGGTGGATATCCCACAATGTCTTCTCAAACTCAAGCCGGTTCGGCTTGGCCTGGAAGAGCAGCACCCAATTAAATTTTGACTCCCACAGCGCCAACGCTTCGGCTGTGAGCGCGGTCTTGCCCATGCCTCCCAAGCCGGTGATGACGGCAATTGGCTTAACCTCTGCCCCGGTACTGGAGCCGATGAAGTCCGCTCCCAAACCGACCAACTCCCAAGTGCGTCCAACAAAGTGCTCGTGCCCTGTCGTAGTGAGTTCAACAATCTGTTGTAGGCGCGGATTGCGCGGATTGAGCCCCGGGCTGCGACCTTTCGCAATCGTGATGCCCGGCTGCTCCTCGCCATAGAGAATGGGAGTGGCGTGGTCGCAGACGGAGAAGCGAGCCAAGTCGTGCTTCTTGCCATCGAGCATCGCCTGTCGCGCCATGGTCAGAGCGACGGCGACATTCTTCGGCTGGGCGTGGGCGAGCAGAGCGCGGTAAAACTCTACCGCCGCCTCACGCGCGTAGTCGTCGCCCACGGCATAACGCATCGCCACCACAGACGGCACGCCCCCCTGGAGCAGTGCGTGGGCAGTGCCGGTGTAGACGGGCTGATCCGCAAGATCGAGGTCCTTGGTTTCGGACTCTTTGGTACCCGGCTCCTTCCCCTGAGCGACAGAGAGGAAGTCACTCCAGTCCTTCACCCTTAGGATGTCGCCGGAGTGGCAGGCACTTAGGAAAAACAGTCGCGGCAGGAAACCACCCGCTTGATTGAAGAGGGCGAGCAGTTCCTGGCCTGTCAGGAGGTCGCCCTTGCCGCCGGGCTTGCAGAGCTCCAACTGATTCATGTTCCCATGCCCGCTCCAATGGACGATATGGTACCCGCCATTCTCCTGAATCTGCTCCGTCAGCCGCTCGCGGGTAACGCCGTGGGTCAGGAAGTGCGCAACGACTTGGCGCTGCGGATAGATTTCCTTTTCAAACAGCCGCAGCAACTCCCGCCGCTCCTTGCGCGCACCTAGCGGACGCGATCCGCGTGATTCGGCAAAAACGAAAAGCACCCGCAAGGGCTCACCCGCCGCCAACTCGATGGGTGTCGAGGTGGGTGCTCGCATGTCGTGGACGACACGGACAAGGAGATAACGCTCACCGAGCGTGCCGGACATCCCATTGGGCCGGGCGATTTCCCACGGCACGCGGGCCAGCGCGGCGGCAAGGAGGTTCTCTGTATCCGTCGCGCCGGGCAACTCGATCCGCAGGGTCCGCGGTGAAGTAGCTTGGTACAGGGCGGTGAAGATCTCCTCTCCCAGCACTAGCTCCGCGATGCACACACCGATCTCCGCCATCGCCGCATGCTCTTTGCCCGGCTCGACGAAGAGACGAAGATAGTTTCGAAGATCGAAAAGGCCCCGCTGGTGGCTGACCGAGATGCTATTAAAGTCTGTCTGCCGGAATGCGATCTGCACGCCCGCAGAATCGTGGAGGAAAAACTCGGCGGTGCGCGCGTCGTAGTTCGCAGTGATTTTGAGGTCGAAGTGAGCTTTCATGGGCGGTGCGCGCGTCGTAGTTCGCAGTGATTTTGAGGTCGAAGTGAGCTTTCATGATTCGTCGGGCACGGAATTCAGGTGGTAGGTATCGGTAGGGTTCTCTTGTTCGATTACGAAAAAGTCGTCCCGGTGTTGATTCGCTCTGAGCAACTCTCCCGATGAGATTGGGCAATTTGGCTTTTCGCTATCGCTCATTGCTCATTGCCGTGCCGGGTGATTCCCGGCAATGTTCAACGTCGAACTTGATAGAGAAAAGCTGAGACCGTTTAAGTATCAAAGTATACAGCAATCCAAACGTGTCAGGTAATGATTGCAACGGTCGACGCACCCGCAGGAGTCAAAAGCGGGATAGGCGTTTTTGTCGGGCGATTGCCCCAATAACTAAATCCGGTGCCAAGCACCACCTTGGGTGCCTCCCCTTCGGTTGGATCGTTCTTTGTACCACCGAATTCCAGTCCGTCGGCCAAACGTACGATGGACTTCCAGTCCGTCGGCCAGACTACGGACTGGAAGTCCGTAGTACCGCTTGGAGGCCACAGCCCGTTTTGCTTGGTCAATGAACGAACCAAATCCGGTACCAAGCCACCTCCAAAGCCTTCGAAGCGATCGCTCAATTGTTGGATTCAGAACCGGTTGAAAGCCAAGGAAACCCATAGAAACAGGCTGCACGTGATGCTAAACTACGGAGGGTTCCTATCCGGAGCGGTTCCAACCGCTTGCAAAACCATCATCGCGGATCACTCAATTGTTTTTGAGCGTTTTTTCATTTGACCGAAAGCCGGAGCAATGTGTCCAGACCGCAAAACCAACGCCAAAACGCGAGGTTTGCACAAAAATTCGGATCTTGAGTCGCACCTTGCCTCGTTGACGGCATTTTTTACGGCAAAATGGAATGGATCTGTTCTTCGTGCGGCGATGGTTTGCACCGCTTCGCTGTGCTCCTCGAACCTACTTCTTGCACAGGCCGATAAGACGACGACTCCGATTCTCGCGGACAAAAAAACGTTCGACGAAACCGTCGCCCCCTTCCTAAACAAGTACTGTGCCGATTGTCATGGCCAGAGTGGTAATGAGTCCGATGTCGTCTTGTCCAGCATCCGTTTTGATCTGGCCGCCGGCCATGACATGGAGCTCTGGAAAACGGTCCTGCGAGAGTTGCACGTCGAGGAGATGCCACCGACCACAAGTCAACAACCAGAGTCATACGAAAAAGACGCAGTGATGCTCTGGATCAATGCTGAACTGAAAAAGTCTGGGAACGAGTCCGATCTCTATTCGAAATTGGAAAGCCCGAGCTTCGGCAATTACGTAAACCATGAAAAGCTCTTCAGTGGGGAAATCACTCTAGAGCCTTTCTCACCGGCACGTCTGTGGAGAACCAGTCCTGAAGTTTTCCAAAATGGGAAATCCAGCTACGGAAAGGCCGCCAAAGATTTTAGACAGCCTTTTCCATTGGAAGATAAAGTTGGCATCAAAGACTATGCCAACCTCCTCTTTGCGGATTCAGCGGTCGTGAGTGTTTTGCTCAGCAATGCCGCTTGTGCTGCGGATGAACTCATCAAGCACTCTCCGATCGCTTCGTCCGACACAAGTCCCAGTGAGGACACGCTCGCTTCGACAATCCGTGAACATTTCAGGAAAGTCGTCTATCGAGAGCCTTTGAAAGAAGAACTCGGGAACTACTCGGAGCTTTTCAGGAACAGTGCCAATACAGGCGGCAATGCTGAGGCGTTGCGATTGGTCTTGATGGCGGTGATGCTACACCACGAATCCGTTTACAGAATTGAGGTTGGTCTCGGCGATGAAGACCCCCACGGGCGTCGAATGCTGTCCAGCACTGAAATGGCCTTTGCCATCGCGTTTGCTCTCACAGATCGCAGACCCGATGCGGAACTTCTCCAAGCCGCCCAAGCAGGGGAACTCAACAGCAGAAACGATGCGCAACGCCAAATCGCACGCATACTTCAAGATGACGCGATCGACAAACCAAGGATCCTGCGTTTTTTCCAGGAGTTTTTTGGCTACACCCAAGCCCACAAGGTGTTTAAAGACCAAGATCGCTCGGGTGGATTTGCCTACTACGGCGAAAACTACCCTGCAATGTACGAAAAAGATGCTGATTTTTTTGTCATGAACATCCTGGAAAAAGACACGGATGTTTTCGGCCAACTGTTGACGTCGGACGAGTACTTTATCTTCAATCGAGCCACGTTTCGAAACACCGTCTACGATTTCTACAAGTCGAACCAAGAGCAGCTCGATGCAGGACAATTCCCTGAAGCCAAGCAGAGAGAACTCTTGCAGAGACTGAACCTCAAAGGATGGCATGAACTGAATGTAAAATACAACTTGCACAACTTCAACAAAGGATTCAATGGCAGTATCGCTGCGATCAAGCAGATCGTCCATGAGCAAACCACTTGGATGGATACCAAAGACGAAGATAAACTTCGCCATCGCATGCAAGCCCTCTATACCAAGTATCCGATGGTTTACGACCTCACCGATGACGAACAGGATTTCTTGTTGCCACAACCTTACAGGCGACCGAACCGTGCTGGGATGTTGACTCATCCAGCTTGGCTGATTGCTCATTCATTGAACGACAGTACCGACCCCATACGGCGAGGCAAGTGGGTTAGGGAGCGACTACTAGGGGGCGTTATTCCCGACATCCCTATCACTGTGGATGCCTCGATACCCGAAGACCCCACGAAGACGCTCCGAGAAAGGCTTCTAAAAACAGAGAAAGCCGAATGCTGGCGCTGTCACAAGAAAATGAATCCCATCGGATATGCCTTCGAGATTTATGACGACTTTGGTCGGTATCGCATCGAGGAAAGCCCTGGCAAGGGAGACACTCCATCAACGAAACCCATTGATGCCAAAAGTAACTTGGAAGGCACAGGCGAGAACACACTAGATGGTGATTTCAAAGATGCTTTGGAACTCATCCATAGACTGGCCGAATCCGATAAGGTTCGTCAGTGCATGATACGGCATGTATTCCGCTATTTTATGGGTAGGAATGAAATGCTAAGCGATTCCAAGACACTCATTTCTGCCGACCGAGCTTACCTAGAAAGTGGTGGCAGCTTTAACGCTCTTTTGATTTCCCTGCTCTCGTCTGACTCGTTTCTTTACCGTAAAACGATTAAACCAACTACCAAATAAGCACCATGAACTTGACACGACGCGACACGCTTAGGAACCTTTCATTAGGTGCAGGGGCGTTTTTACTCACACCCTTCCTTCGTCAGATAGAAATCCAGGCCGCAGGAAACCCAAGCTCGATCCCCAACCGTTTTGTGTTTGTTGTTAAATCCAGCGGTATCATTCCAGATGGAATCACGCCTGACGCACTGAAAGGCAAAGATTCCAGCGGCAGCTTGTTCAGTCAGAATCTCAAAGACGTGGCTCTGCCTTCTCCGATGCGCGCTTTGGAGCCCTTGAAAGATCAACTCTCGATCGTGCAGGGACTCTCGGGGAAAATGTGCCGCGGTGGTCACTCCAGTTGGTTTGGCATGATGGGTGTCTACATGACCGGAGGTGAATTTGATGCAGGTGCGATTATCAGAGCTACCGCCGATGCGGAATTGGCCAAACTTAACCCAGCCCCCTTCAATCATTTGGGACTGGCGATCAAAGGGAAGGCGTTAAGCAGCGATTATGGTGGAACCATGTATCCTGGGATCACCGCCGTCGGGCCGGGACAAGAACTACCTTTTCACGGGTCCCCCGACATCGCCTACGAACAACTTTTTGGATCTGCCGTTTCGTCCAGCAGCGGGTCTGAAAAAAGGTTCAAGATGCAAGGCAATCTTCTTGATTTCATGGTGGATGACATCAAGAAGGTGACGAATGCCATCCCCTCGTCGGAACACGGTAAAATGAACGCCTACCTCCATGCGTTCGAGGAACTTCAGGTTCGTCATAGCAAATTGTCGAGTATGAAAGAACAGGTCGCAGAAAGTGCGCCTGGGTACTCGGATAAGTTCACTTCTATCGTTGAGGAGGTACGTCAGGAGGCGCATTTTGATTTGGCCACCGCTGCATTGATTGCAGGCCTGACCAACGTCGTCACCATCAGGCTGGATAATGTCGACATGACCTACAAAAGACTCGGTATCGACCAACATAACCATGGGATCGGGCACAACGAGGGGACAAAAAGCCAAAGTGAATACCGTGACATCATCCAACAGCACCACTCCGAGCTTCTGGCCACAATGGCCAATAAACTCAGAGCGGTTCCTGAGGGTGATGGAAACATGCTGGACAACACCATGATCATCTTCCTCTCGGATTCGAGCGATAATCACCATGGATCCGGAATGGAATGGCCCTATCTGATTGTTGGTGGGGGAGGCGGTAAACTCAAACTTCCGGGTCGTTATCTGCGTTACCCGAAATATGGTGAAACTGGGTGCCGTACCATCGGCGACTGGTGGACCACGCTACTGAACGCCTATGGCAATCCGATCAAGTATTACGGAAACGAAGATCTTGTTCTGAAACAAAATGGCTGCTCACATGCCGGACCACTTGAGGAGCTTTTTGTTTGATCGTTGTCGATGCATCAACGACAGTTGCAAATTCGCGGAGGTGATCTGTTCATGCCTCGCATCGGATTTCGTCGTACTCGTACTCAGCGAAGCGGTACTCAGTGAAACGGTACTCGTACTCGATGGCTGTTTGAACTGCTGCGATGCCGGTCGTTGGTCGAGGCGGTTTGCGGTAACTTGCGGACCAATGGGCCGGATTGCTATACTGAATCGCTCCGAGTACGAGCACGAGAAGAAGCACGAACAATATGGTGCACCGGAGTCGCCGCTTTTACGCCGCGCTACCCCGAGTTTCGATCAGCAAGACAGAGACAGGACCACGCGACATTGACGCCTTTGGGCAAGGTATCGCATCAGCTTCGTTCCTTGTGGCTTTCGATGTGCTTGCGCAACTCTGCGGTCGCTTTGTCGAGATTGCCGGCGGCAAGGTGATCGATAAGGCGGCGGTGACTCTCGATTCCCTCTTTCCAGCCCGCTTTCTTCACGCTTTCGCGAAACCTCTGAAAAAAGACGTGCAGCAAATCGCCGAACGCCACAAGCGGTTGCAGTCCGCTTGCCTCAAGCAGCGACCGGTGGAACTGAATATCGATCGCAATGAAAGTTTTCAGGTCGCGTGCCGACTCAAACCGCCGGACGATCTCCC
>JAJTEK010000065.1 GCA_021299695.1 Pirellula sp.
AGTACCATGCCCGGCGATCCGGCTTGGAAAGCTGGCCTGCGCGCTGGGGATCGAATCGTCGGAATCGAAACGTCCCAAGACGACCAAATGTCGTTCGACGAAATCCGCAAAAAAGTTGCCATCGGCGGAATTCGGAAACTCGAAGCTCCCATCGATCTGACCTATGAACGCCAAGGTGAACGAAAGACCCTACAAATCGCTGGGAGTATGGCGCATGCAGACCCAGAAGCTCGCCACAACTTCCAAACCATCGGCATCCGATCCGCGGCGGTCACCGAGGTTGGAGAAATTCCTACCTACAGCCGCCTATTGAAACTCGAGGGAAGGAAACCGAGCGACCTGCAACGCGGTGATCGGATCCTGGGTGTCGATGGGGTCCTGTTCGAAGCCAATGATTCGGGCAACGACTTTTTTGGCTACCAACTCGATGAACTTCTCCACCCAAAACTCAACCAACCCGTCGAACTTGTTGTCGAGCGAAAAGACGCCGACAGCAAACGATCCCTCTCGGTGCGGGTCGAGCCCGTTGCCCTGAAAACCCTCGGGCTGCGGTTCGAACCCGATGCCGTCACGGCCATCGCAGAAAACTCAGCAGCCTCTGCGGCCGGTGTTCAACTCGGCGACAAACCCACGAAGTTCAATGGCCAACCCATTGAAGATGCTATCTGCCTGCCCAACCGTATCGCAACCATGGCAGGTCAAAAGGTAACCCTCGAACTCTCCAGAGAGAACAGCGATCCGATCCAATTCGAATGGACCGTTCCGACCCGATTCATTCTTGAAAATGATCTACCCACTTACGGCTCGGTCGGATTGGACCTGCCGGGCTCGGGGTTGGTTTACTCGGTATCCAAAAAGATCGCTTCGGTCGTCCCGAACACCACCGCTGCACAGAGCGGGCTTCGTCCCGGTGATATCATCCAACAAATGCAATTCGGAAATTTGACCCCAGAGCACCAATCCTATCTTAAAGAGTCTAGGATCGAAACGCTTTTCGCGAAACAAGTCCCCGTCGATACGATTCGGAACCTCCAATACATCCACGCGGTTGTTCAAGCACTACCCGTCGGCCTGCCATTGGAAATTGTGGTCGAACGCGATTCGAAAATCCAAACCGCTGCCGCATCGGTTATGAATGAAACCGACGTCTTTTCGCCCGATCGTCGAATCGCCTTGAGCCCCTATCGCCAAACCTACGTCGCCAAATCGTGGGCCCAAGCCCTGCCGAAGGGGCTACAGGAAATCCGACGAGGGATCGGCGATGTCCTGGAATTCCTGCAACTGATCGTCACGGGCAAGGCTTTCAACTATATCGGTGGGCCAGCGACCATCGCCGCCCAAGCCACTTCGGCAGCCTCACAAGGTGTATCGCCTCTGCTGATGTTCTTGACGCTCCTGAGCGCCAACCTCGCGGTCGTCAACTTCCTGCCCGTTCCAGCCCTCGACGGCGGTCACATGGTTTTCCTCGCCGCCGAAGCGATCACCGGGAAGCCCGTCAATGAAGATCTGCAAGTCAAACTCACCATCGGCGGTATGGTCGCACTTCTAAGCTTGATGCTGCTGGCATTCCGCAACGACATTCTCTTCTTTCTCGGATCCTGGATGTAACTCGTGAAACCCTGGCACTACCTGGCTTCTTTCCTCGTACCGGGAACTGCCGCTCTTGGCTTAGCTCTCGGAGGACCTTGGGCTTGGCTCACCGTGGCCGGTGTGTTCATCGCAATCCCAGCACTCGATGCCTGGGTGGGTGTACGAGAGAATCGCGAGGAAAATAGCTTCGAGGAAACCTCGATCCAAGCCGCTCGCGCGAATCGGCTCTACAGTTGGATTCTCTATGCGCATTTGCCAGTCCAGATCCTGCTAATTTTCTACCTTGGTACAACCTGGAATCACTCCCAAGCCCATCCGATGGTACGCCTGGGGTGGATTCTCTCGGTCATGCTCAGCACTGGCGGAATCGGAATCACCGTCGCCCATGAGTTGATCCATCGCCGAACCCTGGCCGAACGCTGGATCGGAAGGTGGATTCTCATGAGCGTTCTTTACATGCACTTTGCGATCGAGCACGTCCGTGGCCACCACGCACTGGTCGCCACGGATCAGGATCCTGCCTCGGCACCCCAAGGCATGTCGGTCTATCGATTCATGCTCGGCACCGTCCCTGGACAATGGCGTTCGGCTTGGCGCCTCGAAGCAAAACGATTGGCGAAACATGGCCTCAGCCTTTGGAGCCTCCATAACGAAATGCTCGTTTTCCTGATGATCCAAGCGGCCTGGATCGCTCTGATCGCCTACCTGTTTGGAACCGCCTTCCTGCCGGTCTATCTTGCCGTGGCGATCCTGTCGTTTCTCTTGCTGGAAATCGTTAATTACATCGAACACTACGGCCTGCGGCGAGAGAAAAGTACCAACGGCCGCTGGGAATCCGTTGGCGAATCCCACTCCTGGAACAGCAACCATCGGATCAGCAGAATGCTGCTTTTCGAACTCAGCCGACACTCGGATCACCACATGTCGGCCGAGAAACCTTATCAAGTCCTGCTCAATGAGCCTGCCAGTCCGCAGATGCCCAACGGCTATCCGGGCATGGTCCTTTTGGCTCTCGTACCCCCATTGTGGTTCTCGATCATGGATCGCCGATTACCGACAGGGCGAGTTTGATCCGAGTTGGATCCGAGTTCAACCGCCGACGTCCGTCGCGCGGGTCTCTTCGAGCGCCTCTCTCCAGAGTGCCACCGCGTCGTCTTGGAGCCGTGCACCGATTTGACTGATCACTTTCGAGCACAAGTAATTGGCGCCTCGGGCTGCGATCGCTGCATCGTACCCGTGAGTGATTCCAAAAAGAAACGCGCCTGCGAACATGTCCCCTGCTCCGGTGAGATCCTTAGGATGGCAAGCATAAGCCGGAACGTGCGACTCCTGCCCCTGATAACGCACGTAGGCTCCCTGCGCCCCGTCGGTAAGAACGCAGTTCGGAACGATTTCCTTCAAGGCCGCAAAGGCATCCGTTGTGTTTTCCTTACCGGTGATAGCCAAAGATTCTGGAGCGTTGCAAAAGAGCAGATCCGTCGCTTTGAGCGCCTCGCCAAACGCATCCCCAAATGCTGCTGGGATGAATTGCTCCGAACAGGTCACCGCGATTTTTGTACCGTGTTTTTTTGCCACCTCAATCGCCTTGCGGATCGCATGCTGGCCGGTTTGAGGATTCGCAAAAACATACCCTTCGATGAACAGCCAAGTCGACTGAGCGATTCGATCCTCATCGATATGCCTGTCGGACAAATGGCTCGAAATCCCCAAACAAGTCCGCATCGTTCGCTCGGCATCGGGCGTGATGATCGCAACACACGTCCCAGTATTCTCTCCGACAATCACCGGATTGCCCATGTGGATTCGCAAGTCCTGAAACTCTTCGGCATAGTGGAGTCCATAGCGGTCATCCCCTACACAGCCGATGAAGGCTCCTTGAGCTCCCAGTTGCGATGCGGCGATCACGGAGTTGGCTACCGAGCCACCGCTGACCAACTGCAACTCATGGGTCCCCTTAGCAAACCGATTTAAAAGGGTCTTTTGATCGTCCAGTTCCACCAGTCGCATCGTGCCGCGCTCGTAGCCCAAGGCATTGAATTCGTCGTCTTGGACTTGTAAAAAAATATCGACAATCGCATTGCCTAATCCGCAGATATCATACCGTTTCATCGCACTCTATCCCCCAATTTGGTACATCGCTCGAGCCGGCGGCTCAAAGTCACTATCGGAAATGCCATGCGAAGCATGCTTATGATCCACACAAGCTTTCACGACGGCCAAGAGTTCCTCATCGGTGCAACCTAACTGGCCCGAGGAAGGTTCAAGCAACGGCTTGACCTCCCACTCCTGCTTTCCGAAAAGGCAGTTTCGAAACTTGCCGTCAGCCGTCAACCGCAAACGGTTGCAACTCGAGCAGAATGGCTCAGAAATCGGGGATATGAACCCAATTCCGCCAACACCGTCTGAAAACTGGAAGTCCTGCGAGGGCTGCGAGGCATCGGTTCGATCCTGAGGAACCAAGGCCCCGAAGTGGCCTTCTACCAATCGGCGAATCTCCGCGCCGCTGACGACCTGCGTCAGGCTCCAAGAACGATTGGCATCCAACGGCATAAACTCAATAAACCGCAAAATCACACCTAACTTGCGTGCATAAGCGACTAGCGGCAGGCAATCCTCCAAGTTGATATCTCGAAGGAGTAAGGCATTGATTCGAACGTTCAAGGGGCTCTCGACAGCCGCTTGAATTCCCTCCAAAACGCGATCCAAACCATCTCTTCTGGATATCTGACGAAATGCGGGCTCACGCAGCGTATCGAGCGAAACATTGATATGGGTTAACCCAGCTGCGACCAAGCCATCGATCTGATCGGACAAGAGCATGCCATTGGTCGTTAAGGCAATCTGCTCGAGCCCGCAAATAGCCGATAACCTCTCGACCAATTGGTTCAAGTTCGGACGCATCAGTGGTTCCCCACCCGTCAACCGAACTTTGCGAACCCCGGCTTGAACAAGCACTCGCACCATCCGAGCGATCGAGTCGAAGCTAAGCAACCGGTCCTGGGGCAAAAAACCCAACACCTTTTCGGGCATGCAGTAGGTGCAACGGATATTGCAAGCATCGGTCACCGATACCCGCAACGAAGTATGGATCCGACCAAAACGGTCTACCAAGCCCCCGATCGGTAGTGGTTGGCTGGCTGAAAGCTCGCTGGCTTTCGTTGGGTCATTCGTTTGCGGAGTAAGCACGATAGCCTTGGGTTGCGAAGTGAGTACTACAGCAGGTGTTTGGCTTTTACCTCAAGGTAGCGGTTGATCAACGGTGCTGTCAATTGATCCGGAAACGCATCGACGACCAATGCCCCACTATCGGAAACCTTCTTGAGCACCTCATGTCGCCAAAGGAGTAGATTCGCCGCCGCTCCACTGCGATACAACACCTCTTCATCAAGTGCCGGATTGTCCGCAAGTTCAAAGACGCTGCGGTCTCGCATCAGGCATAGAACAGGCAGGTGACGGGGCAAAAGGGTCGTTAGGTAGCTGGTGATCTGCGATGAGGTGATGTCATCGATCACATTCGAAATCAGGACAACCAATGTCCTTCTTCGACAATGATTGGAAAAGTACAAGAACGCATCATCGAAATTCGATTGCTTGACCTGCGGAAAACGATCGAACAACCCATGAAGCATGTGGTTCATCTGCCTTGGACCACCCCGGAGCGGAACATACTTTTCGACTTTGTCCGAAAAACAGAGCAATCCCACGGAATCTCCTTGATTCAATGCGACATAGCTCATCATCAGGATCGAATTCATGGCGTAATCGAGCATGCTCAATCCCTTGTACTCATTGGTCATCAATCGACCACAATCGAGCATGAACACGATTCGCTGGCTTTGGTCCTGCTGGAATTCTTTAACGGTAAGCTTCTGCCGTCGGGCCGTGGCTCGCCAATCGATGTGTTTGTAATTGTCGTCCTGGTTGTAATCTCTCAGTCGCTCGAAATTGTTGTCCTGGCCGATCTTTCGGGTCTTGCGGACTCCGATAAGACTGAGCCGATTCGTCCTAGCCAAATGCGCGTACTCTTGAAGCTGCTGCATGTTCGGATAGACCAACAATTCCGACTTGCACTCGCGTTCCACATACCGATGCCAAAGATTCAGCCGACTTTGCAATCGCAGGAAAATGCTCTCCAAGCCAAAAACACCACGCTGCGATGGTTGGAGCGCATACTCGATCTCAACCCTTTTCCTCGGAGCCAATACCACCTCCTGCGTCTCCGGGTCGGCCTTCATCGTCGCTGGTATGTCGTCCTTAATGTCGAGTCGATGGGTTCGATCCCCAAAATTCTCGACCACTAAACGGACATCATGTTGCCCACCTAGCGAGGCACTTCGAAGCATCTTGCGTGAAACGCGAATCCCTGAAGGGGCCGTGAGTGTCAGAAGATCGATCCACAGAAATGCAACAACAATCAAATCGATCAGGATCAAGAAATAAATCAAGAGCTTGGAGCTGAATTGAAGCATCCAAAAAAAATTGGATTTGCCCTGCGGATCGAGCATCTGCGCTAATGGTGGTAGGGCGACCATGAGCACCGAGAGGACAAGCAAGGGGATCAGCAATCGAACCGCGCGAAGCGTGGGGTAAATCCGCCATCCGAGTGCCAAGATCATCAAAGGGGAAATCGCCGCGATCAGCCCCACCCATGGTGCCCAAAACAGATACCTTCCGAGCCAGTCGTAGAACGGTCCCTGGAGTTCCATAAGGCGATTAGGTCCTCGGGACTTCTATGCTCTTGAGGAGTGTCCGCAACTCTTGATCGATGCTCAATCCTTCGACCTCCGCCTCGGCCCCCAAGACCACGCGGTGTCGCAATGTCGGTAAAACAATCTCAGCCACATCGTCGGGAACCGCATAGTCCCGGCCACGAAAGGCTGCCAAGGCTCGGGCACCTTGAACCAAACTCAAAACCCGCTCGTGGCGATGCACCAATGTGGAAGGTAGGCCAAGTTCGAGTGGCACGCACAATCCGATTGACGTACTGAAGAAGCTTAGGCTCAATGCGAACCTCAGATACCTTGTGTATCAAGTCCTCTATCGCTTGGGCACTGGAAACATTCTCCACCTGTTTCTCCAGGTGGTGAGCCATGTCAACCTTACGCGAGTGCATCTCCAATACCCTGGCCTCCTCCTCCTCGCTAGGATAACTGACCATCGCTTTGAACATGAAACGGTCGAGTTGGGCTTCGGGAAGCGAATAAGTCCCCTCGCTCTCAAGCGGGTTTTGAGTCGCAAAAACCAAAAATGGACTCGGCACCGGATGGGTCACTCCATCGATCGTCACCCGGGACTCTTGCATGATCTCAAGCAACGCCGCATGCGTCTTGGCAGGCGACCGATTGATCTCATCTGCAAGCAGCAGTTGCACGAAAACCGGACCGGGACGAAAGCGAAAATCCTGCAATTTCATGTCGAATATCGGCGCTCCGGTGACATCCGATGGCATCAAATCTGCCGTAAACTGAATCCGGCCAAATTTGCATCCGATAACTCGACCAAGCGTTTTGACAAACAGAGTCTTGCCTAGCCCTGGTACCCCCTCGATCAGAACATGGCCTCCAGAAACCAATGCGATCAGGGCTGTCGTCACAAGCTCCTCTTGTCCGACAACAACCTTGGCGATTTCGCTGGAAACACGGTCAAAAAAAACTCGAACTTCATCGCTGGTGTTGCTTGCCGCTCCGAGCTTCTGTGCATCCGCAGAGGCTTGGTCATCCATAGGAATACTCGAATCTTTCGATTCTGACATTGCGTTCGAATCTGTCATGTTCAAGATCACGCCGGCCGGAGCGCGGAAAAACGGGGTGTTGGTGCTTTTAGGGCGACATGGAATCCAACGAACCAAAACCAACCCCAAAACCCCATTTTACGTTATTCTCAAGCCATTTGGGTGCGATTGGTAAAATTTCAATGCGAAGCTCCGTCATGGCCTCCTACACCCCATCGGATTCCGCCAAAGCGATCCTCAGCAAGGATTGGTCAGTTCGCTGGTCAAACGCGTTGCTCGATTCCCTGCATCTCGATACCCGCACCTGCGGTTTTCCTATCAGACTCTTGAACCGCCGACTCCTGGGAATCCTCTCCTCGCACCCGACTCGCAACGCCTTTCGCAACCCCCAATGGCAACAAGCCCTCGACTCGATCCTCCTGCTTGCCAAACGTGAATCGGCGGTCATCCTGTATCCTCACCAGGCCCCCTACGGACCGGCCATCGAATTCGCATGCGATCGCTTTGGTATCGAATCCTTGGCCATCTGCACTCACGCCAATGAACCACCCCTGGACAAGAACAGCACCGATCCGCCCCATCCTTGCCGCCTCGATCTGCACTGCCAGATCCACTCGACAAAGGAGAATCCAAAAAACTCAATCATCCCATCGGAAGACCTCGCAGTCTGTGCACTTGCGGATCGGCTCGTAGCCTTGAATATTTCTCCCGGTGGCAAAGTCGCCTCGGTACTCGAGAAACGCCTGCGATGCCCCCACATTTCCCCAAACACGCTCTGGATCTGCGCCGAGTCGAGTCCATCGAGGTCAAAGAAAATCGACCAAAAAAATTGGAGCGATCTCGGAGCGATCCTATGGTTTCCAGGCGCCCCACCCAACCCTTGCACAGCGTCTTGGTCCTGCTCTCGACGCGCTATCCCCTCGACACTTCAACTAGCAGGTCCTATCCCAAGCCCTCTGTTGAACAGCGACCGATACCTCATCCATACGACCCGCGCACGGCAATCCGAATGGCCAGATCAATCCCAACGCGATCTGCTCGATGAAGCGTTTCGTTTCGACTGGAATCCAAATCCCAGTCCCCTGGAAACTCTCCATCGTATTGTCGTAAGCCAGCGACTTATCGCGACGAGCACTCGAAAACGGGGAGCCCTAAGCTCCGTCTCTTTGACGCAAAACCCACTAGCCGAACTTCTTCGTATGCGCGCTTTCCAATCCCACCTGGCCCGTTGGGATTGGGAACCCTACGGTATCGCCATTCTCAAGTCGGCGCTTATGCAGCTCGGATGCCGACCGGTCCGCTACCTAGCAAAATCGGAAATCGCCCAGCTTGAACTCGCAGAACAGGCCTTCTGCCAACCGCTGCCCGATCGGCCCAAGGACCGCGATTGGACTGGGGAACAAGAATGGCGATACCCTGACGATTTGCGATTGGCGACTCTACCTGCAAACTCCGCTTTTTTGTTCGTGCCTTACGAATGGGAATCCAGAGCCCTTGCCCACGATTCCCGCTGGCCAGTGTTTTCGCTGATGTAAGGTTTCCAAGTTCAGGTCGCTAATCGAGATGGCTTTTTGAACCGCGGCGATGCCATGGAGGCCAAGAAGGGCTCGTTGGTGGCTGAATAAGCCTACCGTCGGGCTTGCCCGGCGGAGGCGTAACTTGCAGCTACAGAGCGAGCCTACCGTCGGGCTTGCCCGGCGGAGGCTAACTTGCAGCTACAGAGCGGACCAACGATTACCGCTTCTGTGCCGTAAGTTCTGCGATCATTTTTTCCGGTGAGCCCAAGGTCGTCATGCGACCGACCCAATAGTTGACATCATTGCTCGTGGCGAGTTTTCCGGTAAGCGTTTGGATGACTTGTTGTACATAGGCTTGATCGGTCGCGTAGCGCTCGCGAAACTGCGGGCTAGCCATGATCTTGGCAGCCACATCGTTGAGCGTATGGCCTTGCTGCATGTAATCCTGCCAAGCGATCAGTTCACGGCTCGAGGGCTGGCGACCAAGCAACGATACGAAGACTTGATTCAGGGCATCGGTGCTGACTTGGCCCGGTAGGGATGGTGCAGCGGGCAAGGACGCAGTGACGACACCAGCACCGATAGGAGGGAAGCTATTCGGGGTGGTCGCAACGCTCGTAGGAGGAGCCTGGTAGGGGCGTTCGAGTGCAAGATTATAGAGCTGATTGAGCCCCTGGACCGGCACCAGGACCGGCTGGCGGAGGTTGTAGACGACCTGATTGTTGGAACTGACGAACGCGATAAGTTGATATTGGTCGCTAGGAGTTAGATAACGAGGGTCGATGAATAGGTCAAAGCGAAACGGGCCACTTCCCTCAGCTTTCAATACGGTTTTACCGCCGGCCACTTCGTAAAAAGGACGCGTCAGATTTTGAAGCTGGATCGTCAACACCGAGCCGAGAGGCAAACTGCCGCGATCTGCTAAGGATACCGATCCGCTCAATGCAGTGGCAGTCGAGGTCAATGTAACGACGCTCGATCGAAGTGCACGGGTTCGGGAATCTTGGATCAGCAACGGGACCCTTCCAAGGCTATCGACATAGCGTTTGATCTCCTCTCCGATGTCGACAACTCGCCCATCGAATTCACCGATGCGAGTTCCTGATACGGCGATGATGCTATCGCCGGGGATGATCCCGGCGGTTTGCGCTGCGCTGTTGGGCTCAACGGTTTGTACGATCGCGCCGAGATCGGTGTTGCGGACCACCACGCCGAGTTTCCATTGCTTGGTCGTCGGTACCAAGGTGGGAGAGGCCGAGGAAAGTCCGGTAGGACTCGCCGTCGGAAAACCCGTCGGTGGGAGGCTCGGTGCAACGCCCGGGGCATTGACTGCGACCCCACCCCCATATCCAGGGGCAACCTTGGGGACAGCCGCATTGAACCCAAGCCAGCTTTGCGCTTGCAAGGTCGGTCCTGTGGCGATCCAAACGCAGCTTAAACCTAGCAGGTGCAAGCCCAGCCGATAAAGTCTTGAGATCATCTTCAATATCCTTTTGGATTCCTTGAACGGTCTATCTTACTTGGGGGCCACTGATCCCATCGAGTTGTTTGCGGATGAAGGCAGGGTCGAGCGGAAAGAATCCCGCGCGGATCGCCTCTAACTGGCCGTCGCGACTCAGGACATACCGCAGGATCCCCTCGCGGAGCCCCCCATCGGTTTTCGTGGCTTCTTTGTCGATGATGAGAATCAGCGGTCGGACAAAGGGATACCTGCCTGCAAGGAAATTCGCTTCTGTCGCCTCGACCGCCGATCCATTGAGAACCAAAGGAACGGCACGAACCTTAGGATTGGCTTCCCCAAAACCACTCAACGCTACACCGTAGGGATCGCTGCCAACTCCCTTGGTCACGTCGTGATTCGTTTCGTGGACTTGGGCCGACTTGGCAAGTTCCGAGCCAGCAGCGACCCATTGCTTGATGAAACCCGTCGTACCGCTGATGTCCGAACGGCTGTGGATGCGGATCGGCTGATCTGCCCAAACTCCTTTGACCCCAAGATCTCCCCACTTGGCTGCGTGTGGCTTATCCGTCGAAGGGGCTCGAAAAATGGCCTCCAGTTGCTCCGGAGTGATGCTGTTGATGGGGTTGTCGATGTGGACATAGAGCGCCAATGGGTCCAGAGCCACAATCAACGATATCGGCTCTTTACAGTTCTTGCTCTTGAGAGCTGTGAGCTCCGCCTCGGTCAATGGACGGCTCGCACCGGCAATCACACCAGGATTCTCCGAGATTTCTTGAAGTGCATTTTCGGTCCCATCCTTTCCTTTGGTCAGTACAACCTCGGGATGGAATTGACGAAATCGCTCCGACCAAGACCGAGCCATCGATTGCATGGTCGTCGATCCAGAAATGATCGCAGTACCTCGTATCTCCCCTTTGGGATGATAAGGCTCCAGGGATTCGATCAGATGCATCAAAGCTAAATGCTGATTGTTGCTCTGAGCTTCCTGGGCGCGGGCCGTTTCCTGGGCGCGGGCCTGTTCCTGCGGACGGGCCTGTTCCTGCGCACAAGCCGGACCGGTCGGGCCATCGACCCATGCGACCATCCCAACGATGACCAAAAACATACAGCGCAGCATCTCGACTCCTCCTGGTACCAAGCATCCTATTCATTCACTCGGGTTCAGTCTAATAGATCTGCCGTCTTGTGAATAGCCGAGGGGCCTGAGCGCTCAAAAAAGCATTGCCCTTGATGCAACCTAGAAAAACATGAGTCTTGATCCATTCAATCCATCGCCACCGATCGCTGCTGAGTAGTATTCCTTAGCGATTATTTTTCTCTGTAGAGCCGACGAATTCGGTGGGCTTGGCTGTCCCCTATCAGGATCGATCCGTCGCGGTCGACAAAGATTCCATGGAGACGTGCGAGCTTGCACTCCAAGGGTTCGCCGATCGGCCCGTCCCCCTGGGTTCCGGTCCCTGCGATCCGCTCGATGATCCCAGTCTTCGTGTCGATTCGTCTTACGCTATGGCTCTCGGTATCGGCAAGCCACACTCCTCCATGATTGTCTAACGCAATTCCCTTGGGACCCTTGAGCTTGGCTTGTTTGGCCGGCCCACCATCTCCCGCAAGACCACTTTGACCCGTACCGGCAACATGTTCGTATCGCTCCTGCTTGCGATCGATTCGGAAAACCTGGTTCCCCTCCCTGGTGACCAACCACAAATCCCCCTGATTATCGAAATCGATCGATCGTGGGCCATTCAATGCGGTGGCTCTCAGTGGCGCTCCGTCGGGGGTAGGTCCCGGCACCCCGGTTCCCGCATAAGTCGAAATCCGCTTCGTTTTGCTATCGATGCGTCGAATGACATGATTGCCGATATCGCAGATAAAGAGATCCCCCTCGGGCCCAAACTGGATGCTGTGAGGCTGTTTGAACTGCGCTTCGATCGCCGGCCCCCCATCTCCGGAATAGCCTGGACTCCCCGTTCCTGCGATCGTGGTGATTCGCATCGTCGCAAGTTCCACTTTGCGGATCGCATGGTTCTGCATATCGACGATGTACAAATCCCCCGCTGAATCGAAACGGATTTCATGGGGCAAGTTCATGGTCGCCTCGAGCGCCGCTCCACGATCCCCGGAGTACCCTTTTTGCCCGGTCCCGACAATGGTCTCGAGGGTCCCGTCGGAATGGATCTTACGTACGCGCTGACCGGTATATTCGCAAAACCAAATATCTCCGTCTGGACCTCGCACCACCCCAAAAGGATTATCGAGTTGCGCATCGAGGGCAGGCCCCTTTTCTCCTTGGGATCCTGCGACTCCCGTCCCTGCGATATTCTCGATTCGCCAAACTCCTGCCGACTGGGCTTGAACTCTGCCGGACAAGCACGCTGCAAGACCCCATCCAAGGTAGGTCGTCGCAAGCCTTCGATCGATCCTGTTGGGAGAATACTCTTGGGACATTCTAAGCCGCTGGAGGTAGAAGTTTCTCGATGTCTCGAGCAATATCGCTCGGCGAAGTCGTCGACGCATAACGGGTCAGGACGTTGCCATTTTGGTCAACAAGGAACTTGGTAAAGTTCCACTTGATGGCCTCAGAGCCCAACAGACCGGGGGATTCCTTCTTCAAATGCACATAGATCGGATCGGCCTGCGGACCGTTGACTTGAACCTTCGACATCACGGGAAAGGTCACACCGTAGTTGGTGCTGCAGAATTCAAGGATTTGGGCATCCTCCCCTGGTTCCTGGCCACCGAACTGATTGCAGGGGAATGCGAGGATCGTCAGTCCCCTGGAACTGTAGCGATCGTGCAGTTCCTGAAGTTGCTTGTACTGCGAAGTAAATCCGCATCGGCTCGCGACGTTGACCACCAATACAACCCGCCCCCTCAACGACTCGAGCGGTAACGAAGATCCATCCATCTGCTTAGCCGCAAGTGAAAACCAATGCTGGGTGTTCAAGCCGTTCATCGTGCTAGCGGGTCCTTGGGATCGATAGGTTAAATTCAAAAAAACCAGCAAACCGGTTATTGTAATAACAGCAAGCAGTGCGAGTTTCACGCCACGTTTCGATCCGAACCAAGTCGTTCCTGCGGAAAGTCTATGGGTTGGCTCGTGGAGGGTTGGAGTCGGTGGACTAGCCATTGGCGAGCGTCGTTTCGAGAGGTCTCTGGCCGCCCAAGGGTGTTAATTCGTCGATAAAGCCGTTTGGTAAGTCGAACTCGGAGAGCAATTGACGGCAAGTGATCCGCGAAGATTCGTAAATTACCGGGAGTCCACTCCCCGGATGTGTGCCACCACCGACCAAATAAACGCTCTCTAGATCCTCGAACTTGTTATGCGGCCTCTTGTGGAGCATCTGGCCAAGGTTGTGTGCCAAGTTAAAAGTCGCTCCGCGATAGACCGAGTAGTCAGCTCTCCAATCGGCAGGGGTGACGATCTTCTCGTACTCGATTCGCTCTTCGAGTCCGGTCAACCCAATCGATTCGAGACGCTTGAACGTCAAGGCTCGGTAGGCCGCTGTCTGCTTGGCATCCCAAGGTGTTTGCGGACTCAAATGGGGAACTGGAACGAGCACATAAAGGGTGCTTTTGCCAGGAGCCGCAAGACTCGGGTCGCTCACGCAGGCATTTTGAACGTAAAAGGAAGGCTCGGTGGGCAAGCACTTCTCTTGCTCGATCTGTCGTAGATTGCCCTCGTAATCCTTCGAAATGTAAATCGTATGGTGAGGAAGGTCAGGGAACTGTCCTCGCACTCCCAAATACATCATGAAGGTTGAACACGAAAAACGCTTGGTCTCAATCTTGCGGTCGGTCCAACGCGGGCGCAACTCGTTTGGAACGAGTTCCTGCATCGCGTGCGCGAAATCCGCATTGATCACAATTGCGTCGGCTTGGTAAGTCCCTTGATCGGTTTCAACTCCCGTAACCCGCTTGCCCGAGAATTGGAGCTTGCGTACCGGCTCATTCAACCGAATCGTACAACCCAACTCCTCGGCTACGTCGGCCATCCGACGGCTGACCTGACCACAACCGCCAATGGGGTGGTAGACGCCATACTCGTACTCAAGAAACGATAGGATTGAGAATAGACTAGGGCAGCGAAACGGCGACATCCCCAAGTACTTGGCTTGGAAGGAAAAAGCGATCACAAGCCGAGGATCTTTGAAGTACTTCTGGAGCTCTTGGCCCAGCGACATCCAGGGCTTGACGTAGGGTACTGCCGCCATGAGCGAGGGACTCAAATAGTCCTTGAGGGAATTGAAAGGACTCTCGAGGACAGGACGGAATTTGGCCAGTTTCACCCGATTGTGGTCCAAATACTTTTTCAGTTGGCCAACGTCCTCCGGAGACAACTTGGCTATCTGAGCGTCCATGTCCTCCAAGTGATGCGTGCAATCCAAATGGCCACCGGCCTCGAATGCCACGCGATACTGAGGCGTCAGCCGCTTCATAGGGATGACTCGATCGATGTCGTATCCTACCGATTCGAAAATCTCCTTGAGAATTCGAGGGTAGAGATAGAACGTAGGACCAAGGTCAAAGCGGTAATCGCCAGCTTGGATCGTCGAACAACGACCCCCGACGACCGATTTTGCCTCGAGAACGGTAACGTCCGCGCCAGCAAATCCAAGTTGCATGGCAGCAGCAAGTCCTCCAGGACCGGCACCGATGACGACAATTTTCTTTTTTTTCATTGAACTCGACAAAGAATTGGACGGTTGTGGCGGGCGGCATTTGGCCCCCTCATGGTACCGCCGTGTCGAGCCCTACTGGCCCATATCACGCACCGCCACCGAACGCCCGAGGGCGTTCGAGGCAGTGCGATCCAGGCGGCAAGGTGCTGGGAGGTACCCTAGCTCGCCGCGATCACTATATCAAATCGGCCTGCCTATGAGAATTCTCCCTTGAGCCCAACCCGTTCGATCCGGCGAAAAAACCTCAAAAGTCGTTTTCTCGGACCTTTAAGGTCGTGAGAATCGCCTCTCGATAGGCTCCGGCAAGGCCGACCTATTTTGCCTGGACGGAAGCCTAGGAGGAATCGTTGAGTTTCCTACCACCGGAATTCGATCCTAAAGACAGTGTGCAAGAAGGTCTGCGAGGCGTGCCCCTGCACGGGCCGATCTTGCGGTTTGCTAGCGTTTGCAAGTCGAGACTGAGCTGCTCTCTGGAGGTTTATTTCCCAGGCGATGGGTTCGAGACGGTCGATCACTCTTTTATGGTCAGCGGCAATTTGCCTACTTTTAAGCAGTGGGGCTAGCTTTCGGTGCGCCCATGCCCAGCTCGCCGAATCGAGCCCTAGGGCACTGGCAAACACTGCGTTTGCCGCGAGCCGAGAAGGCAAAGCCTTGGCAGAGACAAGGGATGCTTGGTCGGTCCCATCCAAATGGTCCTTGCTGTCGAAGAAATCGCTGGAGCAACAGCAATTACTCTGGACCTGTCTCTCAAGGGAATTGGAAATCCACGCACGTTTCAAGTCGGCTCTTGCGGCCTTGAAATTGCACAATGCACTGGCGACATGCGAAATGGGTTTGGCACTCCAAGCCGATGCACAAGCTTACGTCCAGGAGCAAATGGAGGTTCAAGAAGAGCTGATCCAAAGCGGTGGACAGATCGACGATACAACGGCCCTGCGACGCGCCTTGATCGATCTTCAGGATCAAAAACTCCAGATGGAAAGCCAACGCTCGATGCTTCGAGACCAGCTTTCACTTCTCGTGGGATCTCAATGGGCTTGCTCCTACCAACCCGACGAATTGACTTCCCCAAGCCCGGAACTCTTCGAGCCATGCGACGCCGAAACTTGGGCGATCGCCAATCGCTCCGAATTGCGAGCCCTGGGCTATGTTAGAAACCATAGCGAGGCACTCAGCGACGAGGTGATCGCGTTGCTCGATGGGCTGCCAAGCTTCCCGATAAGCCTAAAAGCCCTTTTGGGCTCCAAGGATCCCCGACGCTGGTTTGTCCATAGACCATCCCAAGACCAAATCTCCCAACGCCAAAAGGGACTCGACAATTACATCCAGCTTCGAACCGATCAGATACGGATTGAAACTGCGGCGGCCTACCGGTCCAAATCGCTTGCTTTCGAACGTTGGAAGCTCGCGGTGCAGAAGACCGAATCGCTCGACCAGCGATGCGAGACCCTCAGGGAACTGTCGGAATTCAAGGGGAATCTTCCTGAACAGATCCAAGCCAACCTCGAGCTCTTTCGAGCCAGAGCTTTTGAACTCGAGCTACTCTCGCAGTGGCATCAAGCCGACTGCGATCTCCAAGAGGCCATCGGTCGTGCCGGGTTCTGGAACTCGGAGGTACCACCGAGCGTCCCAGCAAGAGATTCTAATCGATAACCAAACGATCTCACTCCGCAGCGCCGCCTCAAGCGAACCGGCGCACGCTCACTGAGTTAACGGCGGTGGCTGTCTTCTCGTAAAATGGGTCTGTGACCCGTCTGCGTAAAATGGGTCTGTGACCCGTTTACGTAAAATGGGGCTGTGACCCGTTTGAAGGTGAAGGCGGCAGAGTGCCAAGAGGGCTGCCCTTGGATTTGATGAGCCTCTATTTGGGCCTGCCCCGGTGAAGTGGGAATTTGCGGCTACACGATTGTCTTGTCAGCGAATTTTACCGTTCGTGAGCGGTTCGGATTTACCCGCGCCGATTCGATGATTGTTTCATATCGACTCTGATTCGTCGGGCGAATCTACTGCTCCGTTCAGATGAATCTTGCAGAACGCAGGTAGAGGAGCGTCCTATTGAAACCACCATTTCATTCCATTAGAATCTAATGTTCGCTTTCTCTTTTGATTCCCTCCGCCCCTCTGATCAACACCTGTGGAATCTGCTTATGGCTTGGTTGACGAACTTTCTACAGCCCACCCAATCCTTCCTCGTCGCTTTCGATATCGCATCGTCGTCGCAGAACTATCTCAACCCTAACGGCTTGCAAAGAGACCGCCAGGGATTATTCCAAGCGATCGACCAAACGCAGTTGGTTCGTCGATGCGTGACAAACGACGCAGTGGCTGGCCAGTTCCTAGGCGATGAATACCGACTGGCCTTTCCTGTTAACGGAAACCATGGGGCGATCAGCGCTGCTGATGTGATCGAATTCGTTGACGAGGTTTTTTCGACCCTTGAGACTGCCGAGTCTGCTTCGATCGGATACGCACCGGTGGTTCGTGCCATCATGGCAAAAGGTCCAGTGGAAGCCCGAGAACTTGGGGGATTCGGCTACCTAATCGGTGGGGTTCCCTTCGAAACACTCTCGAAACTGAGCAAAGCTGTTGATAAGCAGGTGAATATCCTGGTCTCAGATGAGGACCTTCGCCCCGGTCTCAAGTCCGAGACGATTGGAGGTCTCGACCTATTCGTGAAGCGTTATTCAAGCCGTCCGATTCCGGACCCTTTTCCTGGTCCGCCGAATAACAAAGCTTGCTCGGATTACATTGTGATTTCGGTAACGAACGCAAGGCATCACAGCGATGACGTCTTGATCCATATCGCCAGGTACGTACTGAACAGTCTCAGTTCCACCATTTCGAACTTGAAGGTTACGGTAGGTCCCACGAGCATCGTCTTTGCCATTCCCGAGGCTCAATTCAATCAATCAAAGACCCTTCTGGCAGAGATCCAGCAATGCGCCATGAACTACGGGCAGAGGATCGGTGCGGCCATCAGTCCCGGAGTTGGGCGCGTCATCCCTGGTTCTGGGTGGACCACCGAAAGCTTCGAATCCGGTACCGCGATCGAGCTATGCCGTATCACCAGTGAGCTTGCGCCAGGAAGCCTAGCGATTCCAGACCGCCAATCGGTCATCGAGCTCCTTAAGCCGCTTTCGAGGAGTCTGACCGAGCAAGTTAGGATACGGGGCAAAAGGGATGAGGTGTTTGATGCCCTCGTAAGCGATGGATACTTTGGCAAGCATGCGGGCACGACAACCAGCTCGACGGCCAGCTCGGCGGCCAGCTCGGCGGCCAGCGCGACGGCCAGCTCGGCGGCCATCCCAGCGGCCCCGGCGGTCCAATCGCCCGCACCGGCAACACGTCCGGAGGAACCGGTTGTGCCGCCGGGCCCTTCTCCGACTGTTCCTTTGGGCGTTCGCTCGGTTTTATCGGACCGGGAGTGGAAGCAATTGGAGGGTTTGGTCCCGCGCATCATTCTCAGCGAGGCTAGCAAGAACGTACTTATCATCAGGATCGCAAGAGCCGCAAAATCCGATCCAGCCAACTCGCCGTGGGCGGATTTGGTCGCAATTCGTGGCAAAATCGAATTCTTCACAACATTGTTCCATACGCTAGAGACCTACGGAAACCCAAGCTTGGACGATGCGCTGGTCCAAGGCTTGCTCGCGTTGGTCATCAACGAATCCGATAAGGAATCTTTGAAGCGTCTTTCGAGACGTTGATCCGATGTTATTATGTGAAGATCCAATTGGAGGAAAGGTGCGTTATGATCGTAAATCAGATTCTTCAGTCGGCGGTACTTCGAGCAAAAACACTTGGGGAGGAGCTTGATGAATGGCTCACGCTGACGGCTTCCAATGGGGTCTTGGAAAAGAACCACTCCCAGATGGACCTTGTGCATAAGAGCTTTGAATCAGCTCTTGAACGTCTGAAAGAGGGTTGTCAACTTCTTCTGGCCAATGAGTCGACTGGGGGCATTTCCAATGAAAAGTTTATCGAAGTCGCAGCAATCGACGCCAAAGTGCGCCAAGCCTACGAGCTATGGGGTAGCTATCGAACTTGGTTTGCTCAAAGATCCGTAGTTCGATTTCGCGAATATTTAATGGCCACGGACGGGATCGCTCATGACTGCTATCATGCAGTAGTTGAACGCCTTGTTGCACTTTCGATCGATCCCAAAGGTTACGATTTGAGGTCGTATCCGATCACCGCCTTCGATGGTCGAGGCGATGGGCCTTACACGATACCACGTGGTAATCGATTACGCTCGACACACGTCGATGCGCTCCCAGTGCCGATGATCGCTGTTCCGTGGAACATGCAAACCATGGCCTGGAATTGCCTTGCGATTCACCATGAGGTCGGTCACGATCTCGACAAGGATTTGAGGAATCCGTCCAGTGAAATTGCCGAGCATCTCCGTAAAATACTGCAAACCAGAAACACGGTCGAAATGCGTGTTCAGGCATGGCAACGGTGGCGCAAAGAGATCGTTGCCGACTACTTTGGCGTCCTATTGGGTGGGCCGGCTTACCTTGGTTTTATGGCAGCCTATCTCGCCCGTCATCCCTACGAAGTGCTTGATATCCGAGAGGACGCTGTCCACCCGGTTTCCTATCTGAGAATACTGCTTGTGGCCAAATTCGTAGAAAGTGTTTGGGGGGGAAGCAGTACAGAGGTAAACGCGTATGTCGGGTCGATCCAGGATGATTGGAAGAAGATCTACCCCAGCGTCAAGCAATTCATCGTCGACTTTCAGGACGATTTCCGTTTCGTGGTCGATGCCTTGGAGTCCTTGCCGCTAAACTGCCTGACGGACGACCAATCCAAGCGGCATGCGCTAGCTGAGTTATGTCCTGCTGAGCCCAAGATGTTTGAAAGACAATCGGATGCCGGCAACGCACTACTGGGGGATGTATCGTACGATATAGAACTACGGTCCCCCCGGTTGATCCCTGGTGCTGCCCAATTGGCATTCGAACGGGATCCGGAAAACATGTCCTTGAACGCCAGCACGTTGAAAGCGATCATCGACCGCCTGCCACCGGGCCAACTGGGTGATGAGGACGATCAGCAGCAACAGCGGATCATTGATCGATTCGTAAATAACTTCTTTTCGGATTTTGAGGACCCAGGTATCTAGCAAATCGCCTGACAACCCAAAGAGCAGGACCTGAAAGGCCTTCAAATGCCCCTGAGAGACGACCAGTGGAATGATTTCCTAAAAGCGACGATTCGAATCACTCTGACTGCCAGTTCCAGACGGAGTATTGTGATTGATGTCGCCGGTACAGATGCGGATAACGACCCTTGGGCTGATTTTTTAGCAATCCATGGTAAAAACGAGTTTATCAAGGAGATCACCACGCATCTTCGCAGGGTGGAGGATCGTAGACGGATCATTCTGTTTCTTACCGCGATCCTTTCGTATACACACAACGACGGAGACAAAGAGACAATCGGGAGTTTGATCAAGCTTGTAGAGACCGGAATTGGATCAACATCCAAGCCGATAGCTGAAGAACCCAGATCGTTTCCAACACCCGCTGAGCCAATCGCCATGCCCGAGTCCGATGAAAAACCGATTGACTACATTGACTTCGAAATTCATTTAGATGCGTATGAGATCCAGGGTGAAAAAAAGGTTTCCGCAAAACTCGATTGCCGTGATTCAACTGGAAAAGAAATCGTGAGCTTGGCAGGACCATGTTATTTGAATTCACTTGCAGATTCACTTTCATTCAATCCGACATCGGAGACGCGTCAGCCTGAAGTGGTTGGTTATGGCCATCAGATTTACTCGAAAATCTTTTCAAGTGACTTAGGTGAAAAGCTTGGAGAGGTTCTAGGGGAAAAACCCGATCTTATCCGAATCGGGATATCCTCAACGGGTACCAAAGTGCCAAATCACCTTTGGGAGTTGATTTGCAGACAAAGCAACGCTGAGACTTTTCTGTCCTTGGACTCAAAATACAGTGTTGCGCGGATTGTAAAAAATGATTCTCCAAGCGATTTACGCAGGCTGGAAGGTCCAATCAAAATGCTCATCGGGCATGCGAGCCCGACGGGAACAGATCGCATACCTGAGGAGCATGCCAATCGATTTGTGCAGATCGCGAAGAGCAATGGGCATGACGCCGAGCCCTTGCCTGCGTTGAATTTCGGCAGCATTCAAAATCTTTTTGACAAGGTCCAAGGCAAGCAGTTTCATGTCGTGCATCTGATTTGCCACGGAAAGATCCTGTATGATTCGCGTGGCGTTTTAGTGTTTCAGGACGATCAGGGTAGAAGACAGAACATCGAACCAAGCGTGCTTGCACGAGTGCGCTGGTGATCCTTCAAGCGTGTCATTCCGGCGATATGGACTCCTCCACAGACTTTGTATCTGGGGTTGCCGAGACCTTGGTTCGTTTCGGAATTCCTGCCGTACTTGCGTTTCGAGGGAAACCGAATATCGATTTTGCATTCGAGTTTCTATCGAAGGTTTATGAAAAATGGCTGCCTGGACAAGTACCCATTGAAGCTGCCATTCAAAGCGCTCGATTGGCCATTCGCAATTCCCAAACAAACTCGTTGGTCGCCAGACCCATCGACGCTTGGTCGCTGCCCGTCTTGTACCGGCAACCAGGAGTGTTTCTGCAGATCCTGAATAAGTCGGGTCCAGGTCCAGGGGCAGGGGCAGGGGCAGGTCCAGGTCCAGGGGCAGGGGCAGGTCCAGGAGCAGGGGCAGGGGCAGGGCCGACGCCGGACCGATTGGCTGTTCTCATTGATTACCTAGTCATCATCTTAGAGTCGCAGCGGGAAATACTGCAAAAGACCAAAGAATTTCTTAAACGAGAAGGTTTGCTCAATACCTTCAGCGACATACAAGATCGAACCGAAGCCGAGCTGGTCGCCAACCTATTGATCACTCCAAGACCGAACCGTTCAGAAGGTACAAGGTGTGCGATATTTCTCCAAATGTTGGGGGACTGGGTTCAAAGGAAATACCGATTTACTGACGAAGGGCAAAGGAATGGTTTGCGATCCATGAGGGATGCAGTGTTTCTTGCGTCTTTGCCCGAGGAAGATACTACGGGAATGGTAAAAGCAATTTCGAACGCAATTCAGGAGGAGGCTCCTAAGAGATCCGTTTCTGCTGAAATAAGGGTCTTAGACATGGATATCGCTTATAAAATAGGTCGATATGCTCATGCGATTGCAATGGATTTAAAATCTCCGAAGAGTGGAGATCAACCTTTCGTTTTCCAACTTCTCAACAAACAATTCGATAACGACGATACGAGTATCCTCTTTGAGGATAAGTTTTATGGGTACGAGGTCGTTCGCGAACCAGAAGGTTATCGAGTTCTCAATTCGCCTATGAAGCGAATTGAGGCATTCGCTAAGGGGTGTAAGCTAGAGGGGTACAATCCAAGTGGCCCTCGGTCGTACTTGCAGACGTTGAGTGACCATCTTGACGTACAATTCGATAGACGTCGCCTTGTGTTCGTCTTGGTAAAGAAGCCTGCAGAGGAAGCAGAAATAGAATTCCTCCAAGAGATCATGGATGCGTTTTCTCGTATGGTCTTTATCCAGGCCAGCCCCGACGGAAACGCCACCATCTACGAGGCCATCATGATGCAAATGGCCGAAATCGACCAGTTGCTCCATCGCCTATTTACAACCTAAGAGATAATCGTTCAATCTATGACACTAAAAAGCGACGACTGGATCCGTCTAAAAGAATTGCAGAAGCGACTGGCGCCGTTGTCTCCCGCGAGCCGTAGGATCCTCGTTTTCAAAATTGTAGGTCCCCTTTGCGACAATAGCCCATTTGCCGAAATTCTCGCCATCAACGGCCAACGCGAATTTTTCGAAACCTTGGATCAGCTCTGGAAAACCATTGATGAGGAATCGTACATCCAAGAGTATATCGAGAACCTTGAGCCGTTGACGCTCAACCGCGACGACAAGAAGTGGATCCAAGGACTCACACGACGAATCAAATTCGTTCCCCCTCCTGCGAAGGAGACCAATATCCTCGCAAAAGCGGCTCTCTGGGTTCTGCAACAAAACGAAACGCTCAAATTCAAACTGCTAGCTGCCATAAAGCATGTCGATTCGGTGGAGATTCCCCAAGGCATCGAAACCGAACAGCAGTTGATGGATGGATTCCTGGCCCATGATTTCCCACTCATGTGCTTTCGTGGAACCCTCGACGCCTGCTTGGATCGAAGGATTCGTTTCGAAGAGCCTTCGGCGAAAAAGGACCTGACGGTCTTGAAAGACCTGTTTATGGTCGCATCGTTCCCAGGAGACGACAAGCGGATACTCGTCGATGCGATGCAAGGCGCTTGGAATGGCTCGATATCCAAGGCTGGATCTCCTCTCCAAACCACCGACAAACTGTTCGCCGAAGACATGCTCATCAGCACTTGGATGCAAGTTTCAAAACAGGAGCTTGAGGATTGGGAGATCCTGAAACTTCTACACCGAGATCCAAATTATCTGGTCAACAAGTCAGAGCGAGATAGCGTCCTGTTTCGCAGGGTGCATGTGCTATCGCAACCGTCCGGGCAACGACCCACGGACATGGGATTGGCCGAATGGTACGC
>JAJTEK010000003.1 GCA_021299695.1 Pirellula sp.
CAAGTACCAAGCGACCAAGACCCCCTTGGTGGTCCTAGCCGGAGCCGAATATGGAACCGGCTCGTCTCGCGATTGGGCTGCCAAAGGGACACTGCTTTTGGGAATTAAGGCGGTGATCGCCGTTTCCTATGAACGCATCCATCGGAGTAACCTCGTGGGCATGGGTGTCTTGCCGCTGCAGTTTTTGCCTGGAGAAACGGTCGCTTCGATCGGGCTGACCGGCGAGGAGACCTTCGATATACCAGGTCTTGGCGAGTCGCTCAGTCCCCGAAGTCAAATCGAGGTCATAGCGACCAAGCCCGACGGTACAAAGAAACACTTCCAAGCGGTCGTGAGGATCGATACACCTGTTGAGATCGACTACTATCGCAACGGCGGAATTCTACCTACAGTCCTGCGAAAGTTGGCTGAGTAATAACCACCCGACACAGCACCTACCGAGTCGGGTTCATCCGTCGCACAGGGATCTGCAAGCCATGATTTTGCCGTTGGAAAAACGCAAGCTAGGTCGCACTGCGATCGAGGTGACCTCGCTGGGATTTGGGGCTTCGTCGATCGGCGCAGAGTTCGGTCAATTCGACATCGCAGAATCGCTCTCTGCGGTCCGAACTGCCATAGATGCGGGTATCAATCTGATCGATACGGCTGCCTATTATGGCCGTGGGATGAGCGAAGTCCTCCTTGGACAAATCCTGCCTGCTTATCAACGCGACTCGCTCGTCGTCAGTACGAAACTTGGGCGATACGCACCGAAGCATTTTGATTTCTCGGCCAAACGTGTCGCCGAGAGCGTCGACATCTCGCTCGAGCGCATGCGTCTTGATCACCTTGACCTGGTTTTTTGCCATGACATCGAATACGCAGATGTTCAGCAAGTCATCGATGAAACCTTGCCCGCACTCCGACGCCAAGTCGAGAAGGGCAAGGTTCGTTATGTTGGGATCAGTGGTTATCCGATGCGAAATTTCCAAAGGGTCATCCCAACCGGATTGCTCGACTGCGTGATCACCTACAACCACTACAACCTCCAAAACGACATGGCGTTGCAATGGCAAGGCTTGGCCCAAAAGCATGGCGTCGGAGTGATCAACGCTGCCCCTTTTTCAGCACGGTTGTTGACCGATCTACCGTTGCCTGTTTGGCACAAAGCTCCCGAATCGGTTCGCGCCGTCGCAGCGAAAGCGTCGGCTTGGTGCAAAGCTCGCGGTACTTCCATCGAGAAACTCGCCTTGCAGTTCTCCGTTTCCCATCCGGGTTTCGCAAGTTGCTTGGTCGGAAGTGCGATTCCCGCCGAGGTCTCTCAATGGATCGCTTGGATTCAAGAACCGATCGACCAGGAACTTATCGACGGGGTTCGAGCTGAACTTGCTCCCATTCGCAATTGGTATTACATCGAAGGACGCCCAGAGAACAACGATTTGGACTGGCCTGAATCGGTCTACGGTCAGTCCTGATCCGAGGCGTTTCTCGAACCGCAGATCCACGCAGGTCCTCCAAGGCGAATTGCTATAGATATGGAAAACCCAATTCACGCTTCGACGACGACATTGGCCCAGATGCAAATGTGGTTAGACCAATTTGCAGCGCAACGCGATTGGGAGAAATTCCACACACCGAAGAATCTCGCGATGTCGATCGCTATTGAAGCGGCCGAGATCATGGAATTGGTTCAATGGCAAAATGGGTCCGAGCCCATAGAGAACTCCGCGAACGATTCCCCGATGGCCGAAGAGATCGCCGATGTACTTTCGTACCTTTTGCGGTTAGCTACAGTGCTCAGGATCGATCCGGCGCAAGCCCTAGCCTTGAAGATCAAGAAAAACGCGATCAAGTACCCTGCGTTAGAGCCCCATCCCGCAGAGCAACCTCGAGCAACTGAGCAATAATCATCCATTGCATCCATTGACCAACGGAGAGTTCCCCTAGGTCTGGTAAGCGGATCGTAAGCCCCTTGCCCCCGATGTGTGCTTGATGAGCCAGGGTTTGTTCAAAACCTGTTTTCGCTTGTTCCGTGTACCCCGTGCAGATCGATTGTCCGGATGGAGCCGAGCGAGGACGGTCTGAACCGGGATCCCAGATCACGTCCGTAGCGCGAGTAGGGTCTAGCGAGAGGGAATCAAAACGGGATTGTTCGACCCAAAGGTGATTGCAGATTGCCAGCGAGGGATCGCACGGAGGTTCGGCCAGTGCGTGGAAAACTTTCCAATCGCTCAGGGCGCAGAGCCATTGCGCCGCGGCACCCAGGCCGCGGCTCCAGAGTGCGAGTTTGCGGGATTCCAAGGTGTGATTCCAAGCGACCCACTGAAGGATCGGATTCTCGTGGGCCGCCGTGGAAAAAAAGAGTCTTGATGTCCAGGCTGCTCCGGCTAAAAGCTCCATGATGTTGATTCCCAGGATCGCCGCAGGCAGCATTCCATGCGCGCTAAAGGGAAGAAAAGCGGATGGAGGGTCGCAGGAATCTAGTCCATCGCTTTGGATATTGGGCAAACAATCGTAAAACAGCGGTTCGGGTCCGAGCGTGTCTTGGGAAGTTGGGTTGGAATTTTTTTGTAGTTCGGCTACCAATCGATCCTTGGCAACCTGAATGCTCGAAGGTGCATGGACTCTCGAAAGAACGACCAGCCCAGTGCCGTAGGGTTCGTCTCGATTAGACGGTCGTTGAGGCGAGAGGACTCGAAGAAGTCCTTGAAATGCATCATTGTCGAACGCTTCGCCAGCGAAATAAATGCGTGGTTTGCTTCCCCGTTCCCCACGGGTCAATTCGTTCCAAAGAGGGTCGCAGCAAGCTTCAAGAAACGCACTGATGATCCGATGGTTAGTTGCCGAAGCGACAAATACCACGCGATCGCATTGGTTTTGAAAACGATTAGCCCAAGTGAAAACCTCACCGAGTCGGCTCAAGGTGCGCAATTCGGAGTACTCACGAAGCAGTTGCTCCGGCAGGTTCACGCACCGAGCAAGCGGTGTAGCAAGCTCGGCCGACTCCAGGGCCATTACCCGCAATACTTCAAGTTGCTCGATCCGCTGGGTGTACGTCGCCTCGGAACTCTCTATTCCCGGCGAGGCTTCCAACGCGATCGGCACGAGCTTATTCCTACGCAACTTCATCGAAGACTCCTTTTGCTAGCAAAAGGAGTTGTTTGGAATTGGTGGAAGTAGATCACGTTTTTTGTGGAAAACAGGCGATGAAAGTATGGGTGTTCGAAAACCAACCTAGACATCTGTCGACGGCGGATTCTAGGATCTCGATTTTAGCATCTGCGGAATCGAAACGGTAGCGAGCCGAGTTGCTACGATCGTCAATCCTTGACTGACCTATGATGAACCTTGATATACAACAAGCTTGGTGTCGGCATTGGGTTCGGGAACGCTTGGATATCAAGCCAAGTGGATCGCTTGTCCTTTTGATCGTCGACGCTAAAAGTGACGGAACGGGCCTGACAAGAAAGCACCGCCAGGCGGTTGGCAAACTCACGACTGAGCTTCGGTGGCATTTCAGCCATCCGGTTTTTGTGCTTCTTTCGATCGTAGATGGTCCTTTAAAAAATGATTCGATGAGTGGGATCGTCGACGAGCACATTCACCTCGAGAACTCGACGGATCTTTGCGGTTGGGTCGGTGCTGCAAATTCACTACTCCTGCTTTCCAGTCAAGCCTTGTCCGAACAAGCAGGACCTATTTTGGATACCTTGTCGGAGATTGCCATGGCCTTGAGAAAGCCTTGCAACCGTGTTTGTCTTGATGGCCCATCCGACTCGGTTGCGTGTTTGGATTGGGAACGCTTACATCAAGCTCCTACTGAGTCTCGGCTCTCTGACCCAAGGAAAGCTAGCATCGATTTCGTATCGGCGACCCGAATGCTTGAGGAGTCGCTCAACGCTGGAAAGATGCATTCGGAGACGGGTGAGGTGACGGTTATGGAGTCGGGGCGTCGGCACGGTTTTCGCCAAGCGGGTTGAGCGGCAAGCAGGTGGAGTGTTCGGGTTATACCGACGGATCCCCTTTTTCTGGCGATTTGACTCCGCGGAGTTCGATGACCTGAGAGGATGCGTAAAGATCCAATCAACGAGCATTAAACGGTGGTTTTCAACACCGACTGGACGTGAGGGAGTACGATTTTGATGAGTTTGCCTAAAGTCAACATCTGGAAGTCAACTGTTTTTGGTGCCGCGTTTTTAGCAAGCCCTGGGTGGCTTTTGGCGCAGACGGCCACGACTTCGGAACCCGTCGCACGGGTTTCGAAAAACCAGCCGATCAAGGTTCCAGCGAGTCCGACCTCTTCTGCCCCTCATCCTTTGGATCCTGCGTTGGAACTGGCTCGTCAGAGCCTATCGCTGATGCAAACGCAAGTGAACGATTACACGGCGGTGTTGATCAAAAGGGAGCGTATTGCCGACGATCTTGGCGACAATGAATTCATGTTCATCAAGGTTCGAAATCGCAAGACCGAGGGGGATAAGATCGTAGTTCCTTTTTCGGTCTACCTCGCGTTCCTCAAGCCTGCGGCCGTCAAGGGCCGCGAGGTGATCTTTGTCGAGAATGCGAACGACGGTAAGCTCATCGCGCACGAGGGAGGCATGAAGCGGGTTCTTGGAACTCACCGTCTTGAACCAGACGGGTACCTTGCGATGGCTGGCCAGAAATATCCGCTGACGGATATCGGTCTAGAGAATCTCTTGCTCAAGCTGATCGAAAAAGGGGAGCGAGACCGCCAGCATGGACCTTGCAGCGTGAAGCTTGAGGGTGGCGCGAAGGTCGGAGGCCGTGAGTGCTCGATTCTCGAAGTGACCCATGCGGAAAAGAAGCCGCATTACGAGTTCCATAAGGCTCAGATTTTTATGGACAACGAATGGAAGATTCCGGTGCGGTACGCGGCCTTCAATTGGCCTACATCGCATGACAGCGAACCTGAGGTCATCGAGGAATACACTTACCAGAACATCAAAATCAACGTTGGGCTGACCGATAAGGATTTTGATTTCGCCAACGCCGACTACAATTTCCACAAGTAGTCGCAAAGGCTGCTTATCGCAATCAAGGGACTTCGATAGCTATTTTTCCAACAGGCTATCGAGTGTGAATGGTCGGAATTTGGTTGCTTTTCCGTCTGCGTCATCGTGAACAAGCATGACGTTTCGATCCAGACGGTTGGCTTGATTGCTGTCGATCAACTGGTTTGAATCATTGGCCGACATTTGCCCTAGGACGCGGATTTCGATGTCTCGGATCGAACCGCGCGAGAGCCAACGCGAAAGAGTGGCTGCTGAATCCGACCAGATACACAGGTGGATTCCGACGCTAGGTCCGTCGGATAGGAGTTTGTTTAGCACCGCATCGGGCTTGCTGGCTCCCTCTGGATCACCACTGAAGGAATAGTCTTCCTCGCGCCTAAGTTCTCGAAACCTTGCTAAGTTTAGAACGAAAACAACAAGCGACCCGTGACGCTGAAGTGGATCGGCCGTGCGTCTTTGGTATTCGACTTCGAGTTTCCTGAAAACCTCTTCGATGTCCCGATTCGCGTGGACTTGGCAAGCGGGGTGTCGGCCTAGACCGGCGAGGAGTTTCTGGATTGCGAGGTCCTCGCTACGGCTACCATCGAGAATCCAAAATTCGGTTTTTGGGATGGTCGTATCTGGCGCTACCGGTTCACGTACAAGCGGGGCACTTGGGTTGTTGGATTTGATCCAACTTGCCACAAGCGACGCGACAAGATCGTCATGACTCGTAACGATCATCGCATTGCGTCCAGGAGCCTGTTCCAGGGTCCGAATTACGGCCGGTTCGATCGAAACGCTATCACCGAGCGTCCAGCGATTGGTGATGGAAGGTGGAATTGCCTCAAGGGCATTGTGTATCGACTGCGGATCCCAGACGGCCAGTTTATGCCCTTCGAATACCACGCGTCTTCCGATTGAGTTGGTGGTAGGCGAATGCGGAATGGCCTCCGCAGGGAGCTTGCTGAGCCTTTCGAGCTGCTCTTGTTTTGAAAGGTAAGCGACTTGGAAGTTTTGATTAGCTTCGAGCCGTCCGCCCGCGTCGTTGTAGATTCCTTGTCCGGAGTGTCTCAAGCGTTCTGCTGCGGTATTGTCTTCGTTGAGAATCAGCATCGCATCGGCGCTATCGCATTGCAAGGCGATTCGTACTGCCATTTGAGCAAGGGTAGTTCTCGGCAATGAGTAGGCACCACCGAGCGTTTGGGAGGCGAGTACAAGGTGAATGCCGAAGGATCGACCTTGGCGAACTATACGATCCATCAGCATGGAGGCTTGCTGAGAAATTTTGTCGTCTTCGACGAAAAGCTCTTGGAATTCGTCGATCACGACCAGGATACGAGGCAATTGCATTTGTGGAAGTTTTCGTTTGAGGCTAGGCAGATCCTGGACACCCCATTGTCGAAACGCTTCACCACGCGCGCTTAGGATTCGATCGATGTATTCGAGGGTACTTAGTCCAAATTCGCGACGGCTTTCGATGCCGATGATATCGGTATGCGAGAGTTGCAGCTCGGCATAGACTTGAAACTCAACTCCTTTTTTGAAATCTAAGAGAACCAGTCGGAGTTCCTGCGGCGAATATTCAAGGGCGGCACTGCTGATCATGGTATGAAGCAAAGAGGACTTACCAGAACCGGTTTTTCCAGCGATCAAAACGTGTTGGGAGGTGCCTTCTCCTAGCACCAAGGACTCGACGCGTCCGGAGTCGCAAATGCCGATGGGGATCTCGAGACCGTCGGCTGAGCATCGTTTTTGCAGTTCGCTCGAATCCGAGGCGATCGTTGAGAATGGAACGATCCGTTTTCCGATGCTCGAGGCTTCCACAACGTGTTTTTGCATAATCGAAGCGACGGTCGACTCGTCCGGTGGAGGTTCGAGTTGAACGGGGAAATCGCTGAGTTCAGGGACATCGATTCGCATGGAATATCCGCTCGAATCGGATCGAGTGATTTTTCCAAGCAGAGCAAATTCGGCCAATTTATTTGGGTCGGCAAACGTAGGGCACTGGATTGAGCTAGGCCAATCGATCAGTATCCCAACGCCGCAACGACTCCCTGAGGAAAGAATGGAACAGAGCGACTGCCATGAAGAGTCATCGAGTCCGAATGGAAAACCCGACCAAACGATGATCCTGTAAGGGATCGCCATGGGTCCAGCTTTCTGGTTGTACTCGTAAAGATTTCGGAATTCGTTTCGCAGACTCTGCTGAATGACATCCTCGATGTGTCGAGTGATCAGGGCCAATTGGTTGGCGATGTGGATCGGTTGAGTCCACACGCGGTGGTTTACAAGTTCCGGATCGACATCGGCCAAGTGCATCAACCAGCTATATTTTTTCCCTAGCCCCTCAGGGTCGATAACGGTCACTTGCAAGTCCCCCGCCGGGATCGCAGTGATCGCACGCAGCAGAGCGTTTCGCATGACCAGATGGGCTTGCTCACGGCACTCAGGGTCCTCAGTCCTGAGAATCAACCCCCCGTTACCGATCAGGTCGTAGGTCCACGGCATCGGCCCGATCGCTTCGAGTTTATCAGCTAGATTTCGAAGCTGCTTGAATTCGTTGATTCGGTTATGGGCTGGATGGTCCGGCGGGAGGCTTTGATAAGGTTGAAATTTGCCCAGCGGGATAGCCAGCGAAGCCTCGTCGCGCTGCCAGTTCTCGCTGGTAAATACTGGGCTGTCCCATGCTGGGAATCGTCGATCAAGTTCCCTGTTGGTCGCTTCGAGGTAGTCTTGGACTTGCTCGATCCCCTCGTTCCAACGTTTGGTCAGCGACTCTTGGGACGCTTGAAAGGTGGACCTGAGTTTATCGAGCGACGATTGCGAATCCCTTTGGAAATCTCGACTGGTTTGCATCTGCTTGCTTTCTAGCGATCCGCGTAGGGATGGGAAAGACTGATTCAAACGCTCCAATTCAGCGATCCGCTCTTGGCTGAACCTTTGTTTGTCTTTGGCGGTCGATTCGAGGGTGGCTGCTTTGGTGGTTTGGTAGTCGGACTCCACCTGTGCCATCAGCTCGTTGTGGCGTTCTTGGGCATCGGCCAAATTCTTTCGGTGGGCTTCCTCGATTCGGGTCAAATCCCTCTTGAGGGTTGCTTCAGCAATCGCGCGACCGCGTTGTAGCAGTCCCACAAGCTCATGTTCCTCTTCAAAAATCGCTTGAACCGTCGAGCGCATCGAGCGTCCAACCCAGGGGAGGGCCGCCATGTACAGTAGAACGGGAAAAAGAATCGCGCTTAGCAATCCCGCTACGGCCAAGATCACTGGGTTGGATTTGAGCCAGTAGGCCACAGCAAAGGCGACTCCTCCGGCCAGGACACCGAGTAGTACCAACGTTGGAGCACTCATTAAATGAGCTGCTTTGCTCGACTCCAGAAGGGCTTTCCTCTCGAGGAATTTCCCCTTGAGCGCTTCGTATTCTTTCGCCATAGCGCTGAGCGATTCGATCGAGCTAGCCGATCTGGGGGGGATGCTGCTGTTTTGTAAGGATTGGGTCGATGGCGTTCCACCAGTTTTCAAAGCGACCCATTCGCGAATTTCTGTGCTCAGTTCCTCCAGAGAGGCTTGCTCGGTTTGCAGTTTGGAAAAGGCTTGATCGCGCGTTTGACGTGCCGATGCGCGGGCTTTTTCTAGTTCAGATTCGAGGCGAGCTCGCGTATTGGCATGATCGTTCTCCTGTTTGTTTTGCGAATCTTTTCGCTTGGCCTTGAGCGTCTTGAGTGTTTGCCTTTCCCATTGAGTTTTTTCGAGCGTACCGAGTTCGGCTTTGCCAACGACGCGATCGAGTTGCTCGTCCCACTCGGTCAGAAGATCGTGGATCTGACGTCTGTGTTCCGAGGCGATCTGGGAGGCCCTTTGCCGAAATTCCTCTTGGAACGCTTGGGTCTTCTCCGAAAGCACGACCGAATCGACTGCAAAGGAATCGGATAGCTTGCGCCAGCGGGTTGCCAATCCGCGAAGCAGTCGGACTTGTGTCTCGAGCAAGTCTCGCCCCTGAGCGGCGCCCAATCGCGTTGGTCGGGTGGTTCGTCGAGTCGATGGTTCAGAGGAGTCGCTGATTTGATTTTGCGAAGCAGAGGAGTTGGTTTGCATGATTCGATCGGGGATTTCGTTGGGATGAACGAAGCAATTATGGTGTATTTTGGAGTACGAGGGGGTATTCGAGCCAACGCCAACGTAACGAATTGTATCGAACCAAGGTTTTCCAGAGCGTCTGTGAATGCAAATTCCAGTTTTTGATGTCTTGCGCTTGAAGTTAACCTGGGTTTGAGTACAAGAGAGACTATCGCTCAATTTATTTTAGCCGATTTACGGATTCAACTTCGTAAGCACAACAATGTCGAAGGCCTTCTCGGGTACCTGCACATGAGCATCAATCGACGTCGGTTTATTGGGGCGACGACAGCCAGCGCCGCGGCCCTTGGAATCAACATAACTGAAACCGGCAGTGCGCGGACCCAGGACCCTTACGAACCGGCCGACAAGGGGCGGATCGCAAAACTGTTCAACAAAGGGGAGCAGCATGTGCTTCCTGGGTGGGCGTTCCGACCCTCGAAAGGCTCACCACTTCGGATCATACCGCACACGATACGCCCCTCGCGGACCGATACTTGGGAGAACCTAAGTGGCGGTGTTTCCCATCAGTCGACGGTCGCTCCGTTTTCTCAAGTCGGCAACGACCAAGTTCCGATCGGGAAGGTGATGCATGGTGTGGCAGTAGAATGGAATGGAAACCTAATCGGTGGCAACCTCAAGTTCGATCACGACAATAAAGCATGGTCCCCGGCGAGTTCCTCTTGGGAAGCCATGCGAGAACGTGTCCGACCCGAAACAACCGATGAGTATGGCATTGGAGACCTTGGGAATTGGGGTAAGTTCGGGGTCGGTCCTGAGAATGCGGAGCCATCTGATGCCAAGGACAGTTTGGTCCGATGCTATAAAGTCGAGATGTTCGAAAAGATGCTGCCAGTGGTACCTAGTTTTCCCCCGACGCTTTTCTACACCTACCAAGGGATGGTTCCTGGCCCTACCTTCCGCTTTCGCCACGGAATGCCTGCTGTGGTCCGATTCCAAAATCACTTGCAGACGGAGGTTGCAATCCATCACCATGGTGGGCACAATCCGACTCACTCCGATGGTTTCCCTAGCTTTTATGTTTTGCAGGGCGAGTCGCGGGACTACCTCTATCCGAACATTCTGCCCCTTCGGATCAACAAAGAGGGATTGAGCGAGTTAGATTTTGGCGAAGGCCAATCGACGACTTGGTACCACGACCATGGACTCGATGCGACCGCATTTAATGTCATGCGAGGACTCTCGGGTTTTGCACTTTGGTTCGACGAGATCGAGTTGAAGCTGATTCGCCAGGGTGTGCTACCGGGACTCGGGGCGATCTCCTCCTACGACCCGGATTTGGAGCGTGAGGCTCGACTTCTCGGGGCGGCTTGGAAAACCTTCAAGGAAGCAAATCCTAAGAGTTACTGGTCCAAACGCCATCAATTGGCCAAGAAGAACCTGCCGGATTCCGAGGAGAAACCAGGCGTCGAATTTGATCGTTTCTATCGCGAGGTCGAAACCCCGTATTTCAACCCCTACGATTTGCCATTGGTCCTGCAGGATCGAGTGATAGATCCACTGACCGGACAAATCCTCTATGACAGCGATGGGCACAACGGATACATCGGGAACACGCAACTGATCAACGGGGTTCCTTGGCCTGAAATTCAAGTCAAGAGCCGCAAATACCGCTTGCGTTTGCTCGACGGATCCAACGCACGGATCTATCGTCTCCGATTCCTGGACAAAGATACCTTGGGCTTGCATCCGACGGGAAGGCCTGATGGGTCGGTCGAACCGAATCGCATTCCCGAGGACCGGCTTGAGGGAAGCTCGATGGACTTCCTGAGGATTGGTAAAGACAGTTGGCTTTGGCCGACGCCGCAGAAGCGCAAGTCGCTCCTGTTGAATATGGCCAATCGAGCCGACATCATCGTCGATTTCAAAGCATGGTTTGATGCAGCAGAGCGAGCTGGCCGTCTCAATGCAGATGGTCATGCCGAGTACTACATGGTCAACACCATGCCTCAATTCGACGGTCGAGGCCCTAAAGGCAAACTGGCCGAGGACGCAGGTGACCCGAATGTGTTTCCACTGCCATTCGAGCTCGATGATCAAAACCCGGTGGTTCAGCAAATGATTGCAACTGGGCAGATTCCACCGGCCCTCTTTGGCGAGGGACCTTTGGCCCGCATGCGAGAACTCGATCAGCCCATTGCACTGGTAAAATTCGTGATTACCCGTGATATGGGCGAAGGTCCCGATGCGACGATCGATGAGAATACTATATTGCGACCAAGGCACGCGATTCTCGATGAAGACGTTATGGCCGTGCGCGAGTTTATCTTCGAACGCGGCAAAGGAGCTTGGATGGTCAACAGCCGCTTCTATGACCCGACGATCAGCAATGCCAGCACCATAATCGGCATCAAAGGTCAGAATTTCGAGGTACCCTCTGGCCAACCCAATACCCCCCCGACGCTTAAGCCTTCTTTGAGTTACGCGGAAGAGTGGATTTTCCGAAACGGCGGAGGCGGCTGGTGGCATCCGATCCACGTCCACCTAGAGGGGCACCAACTCGTCGGTTATGAAAAAGACTTCGAAGCCGATGGGCTCGTCGGTGCCGATGGACTCCTGGGGGCCCAAGGACAAGGGCAAATGACCGGCTTACCCGATTGGGAGCAACTCGTTAGTACCTATGGTTTGGACCCCTTGATACTCGGCAAGCCGAAGATCGATCCGACCCTGATCGATCTTCGCGATACATTGATCGGAAAACGGCATCTTTCGCAATTGATCGCAAGTCAAAAGGAGTTGCGAACCTGGTTGCCATCGGCGGGTATTCCATTGACTCCATCACAAGCGAAAACTCTTGGAGAGGATTGGAGCCCACAAAGTTACCGAATGGTCCTTGAGTGGTTCGACAGTTTCCCCCCGGTCGATCAGAATCGAATTGGCCGATGGTCGTTGGAGCAGTTTTACCGTGAGGAAATGGACAAAGAGCCCAAATTCCGGATTCTGCTCGATCGGCCAAGTTCCGGTGCAGCTTTGTTTGAAACGATACTCGGTAAATTTGGCAATCGGCTTCTGGGGGTTCCTGCGACGGTGCGAGCGATCGTCGATGGGCTACGCAAACTCCGATTGCAATGGGCAGGCGATGCGGTCGGAAATCACGACACCCAGGCGCTTGGTCCCAATACGGTCGCGAGGGTTCGAATGCGGTTTCGAACCTGGAGTGGTCCTCTGGTTTTCCATTGCCATAACGTCGAGCATGAGGACATGCGGATGATGTGCAATTTCGAGCCTACCATGAGCGGACGGGTCGATGAAGTCAACCGGCATGATCCGAATGTCAACCCGGCTGCTCGAACACACGGCCAAGATGTTACGGATCTGTTGACCAATCCCAGCGCCATAGGCGAGATGCCTTGGGAGTCCATCGATGGTTTCCCAAGCTATCGATGGGAAGAGAAACCTGTTCCGGGCAAAGATGTCGGCAAAGCTCGGGATCCAATGATACCGTCTCGACGGCCAAGCAAAACCTCGAAGCCCTAGATTGCCGGAAGACTTGGATAGGACAATCGTCGATCCGATCGAGCATCGGATCTTAGCGTTCGTACAACTGCCTCTTGGACTCCCTCTATGAACTTTTTCCCACTTTGGAACCCACCTGAGCTGAATGCACCGCGAAGACCGAAGCGTTCGGATCTATTCGCTAATGTGCACGTTACGAATCAGTTTGGTGATTCGTTTCGCTTTCACGAGGACCTTATCCAAGGCAAGGCGGTGATCATCAACACGATGTTTACCGTCTGTCGTGGCAGTTGCCCAGGAACCAGCGAGACTCTGCAGCGGTTGCGTCAACCGCTGAGCAAGCTATTGAGCAAAAGGGTCACGATCCTATCGATCACGATCGATCCTTTGGTCGATCGCACCGCAGAGCTTTTAAACTACGCCGATAACTATGGAGCCGGGAAGCCTGCGGACCAGAAAACCTGCGACTGGTTCTTCCTCAACGCATCGATAGAAAACACCGAAATCCTCCGCAGGAGCTTGGGTTTCTACGATCTGGATAACAAGGTCGATCAAGACATTTCCAGGCACGCCTCGCTGCTTCTGTTTGGAAACGACGTTTACGATCGCTGGTCGACGTCTCCGACCCAAGTGCGAGACGGACTGATTTTTGAGCCCCTTCGACGGATTCTAGGATCGACCCTCGAAGAGCGATTTGGCATTTCCGATCAAGCAACATCAAAGCGACCAAGATCATGACGCGACTGTCTCAGAAACCTATCTCTCGATCGACCACTTGGATCCTTGGCGGCTCCGCTTTGTTGCTTGGACTTCAGGATCAAATGGTCCTTGGGCAATACAATTTTCCGAATACTGAAAAAGCCAAATCAGGACCACTCGCTGCCCGCGAAGTGGAGGATTCCTCGCACCTAGTCGGTCACGAGAATCCGATCCTCATGAAGCGGATCGAGGATGCGCTGCAGGAATGGGATCCGAGGTACCTAGACAGTCCTTATCTCAAGCGTACTTACACCGACGAAGGTAAACGGTTCGCTTTAAGGCGTCCTGATCTAGCGGAATTTGTGACCGATGTCGACGAAGCCGTCGCGTTGGGTAAAGCACTCTTTTGGGATATGCAACTCGGAAGCGATTACGGAAGTAAAGCAGCAGACGGGAAGTTGCTCGGCACCGCTTGCGCATCGTGCCATTATCGATTCGGCGCCGATGCCCGCGATCGAAACAGTTATACGATCGCTTACCAAGCTTGGGACAAGTTCTTTGAAGGCCGGCCGATGGTTCAAAGGCCTGCCGAGGACAAGCCTGGTCCGAGTGAGCCATTCGCACAGAGAAGTCTGCCTTACACCCCCGACGGTGAGAGGACTCTTGAGCGAAGGGATTTTTCCGAGTGGGGGCTCGGCCTGCTGCAGCACGAAGCCGTAGGCTCACAAGGCATTCAAAAACGGCTTTTCAGAGGATTCGGCCAAGATGGCAGCGAGCTCTTTGCACCGATCGGTAAGCCCGATTGGGGGTATCTTGCTTACAACATGTTCGGCGTAGGAGACGCAGTGACCCGACAGGTGACACGTCGAAACTCTCCATCGGTGATCAATTCGGTCTTCCATGATCGACAGTTCCATGACGCCCGCGCTGAATCGACATTCAATGGATTCTCGATCTTCGGTGATTTCGATAAACGAATGATCTTGAAAAAGGCGATGCTCGACTCCGACGGCAAGTTGCTTTCGTACCACCCTGTCTCCGTCGCTTTGGTCAACGCTTCGTTGGCATCCCAAGCGGTGGGTCCGGTAGTCAACGATGTCGAAATGTCCTTCGCGGGTCGAACCTTCCACGATATCGCAACGAGGTTGCTCTACGCACAACCTTTGGCAAGTCAAATCACCGACACAAGCGACAGCTTGCTCCGTAGGTACGTCCGCCAAGAGATCATTCAAAAGCCCGATGAAGCAGCTTGTTGTACGACGCTAGCAGGACTTTACGATCCATCTCGACCTGGAAGCAAGTTGACCTATCGCGATTGGATCAAGAAAGCATTTCGCAAGGAATGGTGGGAGAACAGCAAACCGTTGAGCCAAGACCAGTCGCTTGTCGAGCGTCTGGAGTATTCCAAGAAGCATTTTGTTGAGGTCCTCTCAACCTGCACCCTTCAACCCGAAGTTCTTGAGGAAATCTCGAGCATCCTGGCCAACCAAGACCTTCGGTATCCTGCCGAACGAGTCCTCATGACGCTCGAAAAATATGAGATCTCCGATCCCAAACGGATCGAAACCCAGCAAAGTCACTGGAAGCTTGTGCTCCATGCCGCCCAGCATTGGGCGGGAGTGGAAGGTGAAATCTTGCCCCTGCGGACCGCGGTTTATGATATCGAGGATCTTCGTGAGCATCGCCTCGATCTCGATGAGCAGCTTGCCAAAACCGCCCTATTTGGCTCGGAGGATGGGGTCTTTCCTCAAGACGATCTGATGGTCAATAACTTCAGTCTCTACTTCGGGATCGCGGTGATGCTTTATGAGTCGACGCTGATTTCCAACGACTCACCCTTTGACCAAATGCTCCGAGGAAATCCAGCCGGGGTCGAAGATGTGTGGCAGAAAACAACTGCCAACTCGGAAGTCCTTCGCTTGGTTCCTAAGCCAGGGGAAACGGTTCCCAGCCAGGTGGTTCCCGAAGAACCCAATAACGATGAAAACGTTCGAAAGGTAATGCTCGACAAGTTCCCAACGCTCAATGCACCACCGGTTCTCGATGCGACAGGAATGTTCCAAAGGGGCTTGAGGGTATTTGTTCGGAACTGTGCTGAGTGCCATGAACCACCTTTCTTCACGACCGCAGTCAACCTGGAACTCGATCCAGATTTGCCGGACCCGATCGCCAAACTCCATGGATACACGCTCGTTCGAAATGCCTTTGCCGATGCGTTCAAAGAGCGGATGATCGCCAACGGCGTACCCCATGGAGTGGGAGTCAACGATGCGGTTCGGCCACTGCTTGGCAATCGACGATTTTACTTCGATCAAGAGCGGATACCGGATATCGAGGCCTTGGTCGGCCCTCTGTTGATCGAGCTGATGAGAATTCCCGACAGAAGGCCCACGAGTTTCTTTCCTGCCTTGGTTTTTCCAGGTGCTGGAAAGCCCGATCGCAAGCCGATGATCACTTGGACCGGAACCCGCCCCCCGCTTGAATTTGAGCCGAGCCCTAAGCCCGGTGAAGACCCTGTCGATCCTTACGCGTTTTACGATCAGGGTTACTACAACTTGGGTGTGTCTGAACCTCGCTATGACTGGGGAGTCTGGGCCTACTCAGGCTCCGAGGACTCGATCTCGATCGCCCAGGTGCAGCGACTGCTGATCGAAACCCCGCGGGCAGACCTTCAAGCCCGGGGGCTGAGCGAAAAGGCGGTAGAGGAGCTTCTTGAAATCGTTGAGAAAGAGGTGAAAGAAATCAAAGGTAAGGCCCCTGGTGCCGCGTCTATCCCAAGTCTTGGGACCGCTTACCGCTTGCCCAAGCTCAAGCAGGGACGCGATACAGGGATCAGCCGACAGGAAAAAAACGAGGAGATCCTGAGGGTATTGGATACCGCGCCTGACTACATTCGCCAGGACGCTCAGGCGCTGTTGCAATACCTAACCACCCAGGGCGTCGACCATAGCGCCAATCGCGCCTTTTTGGATTACGCGAAATTCGGGCATCGCAAAGACATCCACTTTTTCAAGCGAGCAAGACGCATGGTGATGTCCGAGGAAACCTGGGGGCATCGTAAGCCATTTATATCCGACAACGAACTCATGGGATGGGGTGCTTTCAAGACTCCTTCTTTGCGAAACATCGCGTTGACAGAACCCTACATGCACAACGGGCGTTATGTATCGCTTCGACAGGTCATCGAGTTCTATAGTTTCGACAATCCCGACCTGATCCCAGCAGACCCGGTCTCTAACCCGGATCTGCACCCCGAGATGGGGCGGTTGCCTCTGAACCATGACGGGCGGATCGACCAAGGAGATGGAAAAGCCAACTTGGTCCAAATCCAGGATGCCGAATCCCTGCTGTTTTTCCTGCTGTGTCTGACCGACCAGCGGGTTGAGTACGAGAAAGCGCCCTTCGACCATCCATCGATCACACTCGTCAATGGTTTCAGCAATTCCAGCATCCATTCCGAAAATGCGATCGAGATCGCTCCTGTAGGAGCCAATGGGTACAAGGATCCCCCTTCGCAATTCCCAAGCTCGAACTAGTGGTCGGCCGACAATGCGATCGGATTATTGGTCTGGAGTCTTACCATCTGTTGATAGATGCCGTCGGCTTCGACCAACTCCGCATGCGTCCCTTGCTGCACGATCTTGCCCTGATCGAGAACCAAGATTACGTCCGCGTTTTGGATGGTACTGAGTCGATGGGCGATAACAAACGAGGTTCGCGAGCGCAGGAGCAGTTTCAAACTCTGCTGGATCGCTTGTTCGCTCTCGCTGTCGAGGTTGCTGGTTGCCTCGTCGAGAATGAGTATTTTTGGATCGGCGAGAATGGCCCTTGCGATCGCGATCCTTTGACGTTGTCCACCGCTGAGTTTGAAGCCTCTTTCTCCGATACGCGTTTGGTATCCGCTCGGTGACTTCGAGATGAATTCATGTGCTGCGGCGGCTCGGGCCGCGTGTTCGATTGCTTGCGTACTGGCGTGGCGATTCCCGTAAGCGATATTTTCCGCGATGGTTCCATCGAAGAGAAATACGTCCTGTTCTACGATGCCCAGCAATTGCCGAAAGCTATCGAGATCGACGGTTTCAAGAGCCTTTTGATCGATCGAGATCGAACCGGAACTCGGAATGAAAAACCGAGCGATCAAATTGCATAGCGTCGTTTTCCCAGCGCCGCTGCGTCCGACGATCGCGATGGTCTGACCGGGCTTTGCGATAAAGGAGATCCCAGAGAGGACTTCTTGGTCGTTCTCGGGGTATTGGAAATGTACGTTTCGAAATTCGATTCGTCCGGAGACTTGTTCCCGCGATAACTTGATCAATTCCTTGGGTTGTCCACCTGCGGAGTCAGTTGGGTACCTCCTGTTGATTTCCTGCGCTTCGGTCTCGGTCGCAAGCAGATCAAGGATACGATCGAGTCCAGCGAGGTTGTTTTGGAATTGAACCGCGCTGCCCGTGAGGGTTGCGATCGGACCGAGAAGCATAGCGAGGTAAACCAAGAACATCATCAGGTCACCGAGGGTCAATTGGTCTTGGAGTATTTGCCAGCCCCCGTAGACCAGCAGGAGGGTTGATGCAAGCGGGATGAGAACCTCCCAGATCACCTCGATCAAACGGGTGCGCCACCATACCAGGAGGACTTGACGTACTGCATAGTGATTGCCGCGAACATAACGCTGTGATTCGCTTCGTTTTCTACCAAAGGTTCGCACGACTCGAATGCCAGAGAATGTCTCGGTCGAATTCCCGTCGATCTTCTGGCGTGTGGCTCGCAAATCTCGATACAACGGGCGGATCCGGTAGATCCAGGTTCTATGCGTCAAATAAACGACAGGCAGGAGCAATAGTCCTGCGGCCAGGAGTCGCCAATCGACAATGACCAGAACGATGAAACTGCCGATCAATTGCACGATCGCTTGCCAAGGGTTGTAGAGCATGCTGAAGACCAAATCGGCAATCCCGCCTGCATCTTCTCTGAGGAGGCTTGCAGAACCACCGCTTTTGAGCAGTTGCACTCGATGCAATGGCATCTCCAGCATGTGTTCGAACACTTTTTTGCGGATCGATGTCTGCACTTGATTGACCGCCTTGGTGCATTCCCATCGACCCCAAAGATGAGCGCAGGTTCGAAGCAGGGTGACGGAGGTCACAGCGACCGCGATCCAGATGAGCAAATTCAACCCAGTGGTTTGCTTGAGCCAATCGGGAAACCAATCCGGTGTAGGCTTGGGGGGACTGGTCAGTGCAAAGTCGATCGCGAACTTTGTCCCAAGCGGGGGCAGCAGGCTCAAGAGGGTCGAGACGGTCAGTGTCGCCAGGCCGATCAGGATCTGCCGACGGTGTCCGGATAACAGTTGGATGAATTCACGGAACAAGGTCCAAAAGGAGCGGTGCGAGCGTTGGACTAATTTGTCTTTCTCCTGACCCGACATCGTCGAGTGGAAGGAGTCGTAGTCCTGCTTGCGGTCGGACCCAGATTTCCGGAGATCCTCGACGTATCGACGGAAATCAAATCGGCTAGTTGGCATTTGGACTCTTCGCTGGTGAACGCATCGGGGAGCCGAACACCTGCGCCGACTCTGCGGGTATTCTACGCGAGAATTTCCGTGACGACTCTCTGTTTTTCCACTCCGGTCAGACGTTGGTCCAATCCTTGGAATTTATAGGTGAATCGCTCGTGGTCGATGCCCATGCAGTGCAGGATTGTGGCGTTCAAATCGTTGATGTTCACGGGATTTTCCGTGATGTTGTAGCTGAAATCGTCGGTTTGACCGAAGGTCATGCCACCCTTGATTCCACCGCCAGCCATCCACATGCAAAAATTCCTCGGGTGGTGATCTCGGCCATAGTTGTCCTTGGACAAGCCACCTTGGCTGTAGACAGTCCGCCCGAATTCACCTCCCCAGACGACCAACGTGTCTTGGAGCAACCCTCGGCGTTTAAGGTCCTTGATCAGGGCGGCGATGGGTTGATCGGTCTGCTTGCATTGGTTCCCAATCTGCCTTGGCAAATCGCCGTGTTGGTCCCATCCGCGATGGAGCAATTGAACGACTCGCACACCTCGCTCGACGAGGCGGCGGGCTAGAAGGGCACTGTGTGCGAACGAACCGGGGTCTCGGACGGCGGGCCCATACATCTCGAGCGTCTCTGCGGTTTCGGTTTCGATGTTGGTCAACTCCGGTACGCTCGCTTGCATCCGAAAGCCCATCTCGTACTGGGCGATTCGGGTGGCCGTTTCTGGATCTCCGAATTCGGTCTGCGAAGCTTGATTCAATGCCTGGAGCGAGTCGAGCATCAGTCGGCGATCGTCGCGGCTGACACCTGTAGGATTCGGAAGGTACAAAACCGGATCCCCACTTCCTCTCAGGGCTACCCCATTAAACCGGGTGGGTAGAAATCCGCTGGCCCACATACGGCTGAACAGTGCTTGGCCATTGCTGTCTTCGGGGAATTTCGGCGTAAAGACAACGAAGGCCGGAAGGTCGTTGCTCTCGCTACCGAGACCGTAGGCGAGCCATGAGCCGATACTCCCTTTGCCGGGGACTTCCGAACCGGTCATGACGAACGTGCAGGCCGGATCGTGGTTGATCGCGTTGGTGAAAACGGATTTGACCAGTGCGATCTCGTCGACGACTTCGCTGGTATAAGGGAATAGATCGACGTTGGTCCACATTCCGCATTTCCCTCGCTGTTCGTATTTGAACTTCGATGGAGCTACGGGAAATCGGGTCTGACCGCTGGTCATCGTCGATAAACGCTGACCGCCTTGGACGCTCGGTGGAAGGTCTTTATCGTAGTATTCAGCCAGTCCTGGTTTGTAGTCCCATGTATCGATCTGGGAGGGTGCTCCATTCATGTGCAGATAGATGATGGATTTGGCTTTTGGCGGGAAATGAGGCAGGCCTGGTAAAGCCGGATGGACTTTCGAGGAGGGCTGCCCGGGATCGGCGAGCAAACGCGGCAATTGCGACTGGTTTGCAAGCAATGCTGTGGCGAGTCCACCGAATCTGAGCCCTGAGGAACCAAAAAAATTTCTGCGGCTAAGCCGCATCTGTAGATCATGGAGGTCGTTCATGGGATCAGTTTCGGGTAAGGGTTTCGTCCATGTTGAGAATGGTACTGGCAGCCAGGGTGTAGGCAGCAAGTTCAGCGGGAGACAGATCCGCATTGGGTTTGGATTCACCGAGTTGGATCAATTGCTGAGCGTCCTGCGGTGCTCCCTGGTAGCGTTGCATGTGCGTTGTGATCTGCTTGTCGAGCAGCTCGATCTCCTTGGCCGTCGGATTGCGCGAAAGTACGGTCTTGAAGAGGAATTCAATTCGGGCGTGCGAGTTTTTTTCTCCCGCGGTAAGCGCCCGCTGAGCGAGTCCGCGAGCAGCCTCGACATGCTGGACATCATTGAGCAATTGCAGGGCTTGGAGGGGCGTGTTGCTTCGTTCCCGCCTTGCACAGGATTGCTCGCGGTTGGGCGCATCGAAATTCACCATGAACGGGGGTGGCGCTGTCCGCTTGTAGAAAGTGTATAGGCTTCTTCGATACAGTGCCGATCCTTTGTCTTGTTGATAAAACCGAGTATTGGATCCAACAAACCCGACCGGCTCCCAGACGTTGGGTGGTTGGTAAGGTTTGACTCCTTTGCCTCCGAGAGTCAGATCGATCAGCCCACCGACATACAAGGCGTTGTCGCGGATCTGCTCGGCGTCGAGCCGAAGTCTTGGTGCGTGGGATAGGAGTCGATTCTCAGGGTCTTTCTCCAACGCTTCGGCGGAGATTCGCGAGCTTTGTTTAAAAGTCGCTGAGTTGAGCATCAATCGCATGAAGGATTTGACATCCCAGCCCGAGTCCTCGAATTCGATCGCAAGCCAGTCGAGAAGCTCCGGATGGGAGGGCGATTCGCCTTGGGTTCCGAAGTCGCCGCTGGTTTTGACCAAGCCGATTCCGAAGACCTGTTGCCAGTAGCGGTTGACAGCAACTCGAGACGTCAGAGGGTGTTTTGGTGAAACCAACCATTTGGCAAGGTCCAAGCGATTGAGTTGACGCGATTCATGTTTTTGGATCGGAGGTAGAATCGAGAGCACGTCGGGCTGTACCTTCTCTCCAGGTTGGTTGTATTGCCCTCGGAGCATGACGAAACTTTCTCGCGGGGTAGGATTGTCCTTATAGACAAAGGTACTTGGAATCGCGTTGGAGTAACTCTCCCGTTCGCTGCGAAGGCGATCGACTTGGCCGGTCCATTCGCTCAGAAGAGGTTTGGTCTCGGTGCAAATCCTGGCCAAGTAGAATTCTTTGAGTCTGGCTACAGCACCTGCATCCGGGGCCGGGTCGCTACCGGCCTTGGCGATGTTGTTTAAATCGGCCGGCAGGCCTGGAGTGTCTTTGCCTTTGGCTGCGTTCCACCAAGCGACGAAGGAACGAAGTGGATCGTTTGCAGGATCGCTGACTCCGACCACCCCGATTTTGTCCCAATAGACCGTTCCGCCGAATTGGGTGGTGGCAAATCCTGTCAGAGAATCGCCGGCGTTGAGTCCGAGTTTTGCGGCTGGGATTTCCAGGCGAACCCATTGTCCCGTCGCTGGCAGTGCTCCCATGTCGACCCGTTCGGCAGTATTCGGTGCACCCCATTGTATTGCATCGTATTGGCCCCAGACGGCTCGGTGCTGCCATCCGCTGCGGTGGTACTGGAGCATAATCGCCTTAGGAACATTCGCAGGATCTATATACACATTGGCGAACAATGTGGCCTGAGATGGGACCGTCAGGGAGATTTTGGACTGATCCCAAACATCTTGAGACAACCCAGCATCGGTGCGTTTGAGGGCTCGCTTTCCACTGAGAACTTTTTCGCCTTGCTCAAGCGTTACGAACGTGGTCGGATGTCCCGGTGCTCCAGCGGCATTGCCACCTGGTGGATAATCGTCATCCATCCAAACCACCTCGCTCGCGGAGGCCTCAGGCTTTGGGTCGGCCAAGCCTGGGTCATGGTAAACGACCTTGGCTACCGCTTGGCTGAGGTTTTTTTGACTGGCCAAAATCTTTTCGTCGTAATCGGATAGCTTGGTTTTTTCCTCGTCGGTTTCAAGTTTCAGGACCGGGTTGGTCAGCAACGCATTTCCATCCATCGCCGGATCGGCTGACGCATTAAAAAATGCGTACATCGAATAGAATTCCTTGGCCGAGATTGGATCGAATTTGTGGTCGTGACACACCGCGCAGCCGGCCGTTAGGGCCAACCAAGTCGACGCCATCGTGCTGGTCCGATCGACCGCGTAACGGTAGTAGTACTCCGAGTCGATCGACCCACCTTCGCTCGTCGTGACATTGCATCGGTTGAACCCAGTGGCAACGAGTTGATCGATCGTGGGTTTTTCCAGGAGATCACCGGCGAGTTGCTCGATGGTAAACTGATCGAAGGGCAAATTCCTGTTGAAGCTTTGAACGACCCAATCGCGATAAGCCCACATCTGTCGTTCGTTGTCCAAATGCAAGCCGTGGGTATCGGCATACCGAGCGATATCGAGCCAGTGCCTAGCCATCTCCTCGCCATAGCGGTTCGACTGCAAATACCGGTCGACCATTTTCTCATAGGCCTCTGGCGAGGTGTCGGACAGGTACTCTTGGACCTCTTCGGCCGTCGGTGGTAAACCTGTCAACGTAAAGGCCACGCGTCGGATCAGAGTCGAAGGGCTGGCCTGCTCGGACAATTTCCATCCCTGGGACTCAAGCCGCTTACCGATAAACGCATCGATCGAGTTCTTTCCACCGGCGACTTGCGTCGGTACTTCAAACTCCATCGGCGGTTCGAACGCCCAGTGTTTCTGGTATTTGGCTCCCTCTTGGATCCAACGCCCTAGCAACTCGATCTCTTTGGCCGTGAGCTCTTTGTGACTCTCAGGCGGAGGCATTTTGGTGTCTGGATCGCTGGTGTGCAGCCGTTCCCAAAGCAAACTCTTGGACGTATCACCAGGAGTGATCGCGCGTTGGGAGTCCCGTTCCAGAGTCGCTCCTTCGAACGTGTCGAGACGCAGGCCCGCTTGGCGTTTCTTCTCGTCGAAGCCATGGCAAGCAAAGCACTTATCGGCCAAGATCGGACGGACGTCGCGATTGTAACTGAGCGGGGCTTGGGCCATCAGAGTGCCTAGAAAACAACCCATCCATCCAAGCGCGATCGCTTGGGTAAAAAATCGTTTCATGTTCCGTACCAATCGAGGGGATCGAGGCGGCAAAGGGCAGGAGCGAGCCTGTGGGAAGCCCGCAAAAAGAACCGTTATTGTAACCAGTCCATCGGCTCTCCATAAGTGTCTTCGGCCCCTAAGGGTAACTCTTGGGGTGCGAATCGCTCCATTTCTGGCGTTTTGAGTGGGTATAAGTTCCTTCGATTTGAAGGGGATAACTGGAATGTCATTGATTCTAATGTGATCCAACGGGATTGATTTCATTTCTCTGGATTTGCTAAACTCAAGTGCATGACCCTTATCGATCGGTACTTGATCGTCCTGTTTGCCCGCGTTTTCCTGGTTTGCTTTCTTACGCTTTCCGGACTGTTGGTCATCGCGCAGATTTTCACCAACCTCGATGAGCTTATCGAATACGGTCGGAGACGTGGAAGCCTCCCTTTGGCTCTAGCCGAGTACTTTGGGCCTGTGCTCTTGACGATATTCGATAGGACGTGTGGATTGACCGCATTGCTAGCACTCCTTTTTGTGGTTGCTTGGCTCTACCGGACCAACGAGTGGACAGCGATGCTGGCGGCTGGGATCAGCAAAGCGCGCGTGGTTCGTCCTTTGCTGAGCGTTTGCGCGATTGCAATTGGTGTGAGTGCTTTGTCGCGTGAGTTTTGGATTCCCCAGTACAGTGACATTCTTACTCAGAGCCCGCAGGATCTACAAGGAACCGAGCGGGTTCGGCCAATCCGACCGACTGAGGACAGCGACTATGGATTGCTGATTGCTGGCAAGAGCATTGCGAGCCAATCCAAGACGATCCGAAATCCGGTCTTTGTTGTTTTTGGTCCAGCTTCAAGGATCGTCACCCAGATCCAGGCCGAAGCGGCTACTTATAGGGAACCGACCGACGGTGTGCCTGCCGGTTATTTGCTCACGGGGGTCGGATCAGCGAAATTTCTCTCTGAGCCTTCGGTCGTCGTCGATGGAGTCGATTACTTGCGACTCCCATCGGATACACTCTGGCTGAGTCCGGACCAGTGCTTTTTGCCTAGCAGCATTGAGTTCGATATGCTCAGGGGGAGTTCGGCCAAGCAATTTGCGTCGACGGGGGATTTGGTTTGGCGGGCGAAGAACCAGGGTGACTATTACGGGGACGATTTGCAGTTGCTGATTCATCAGCGTTTTTTGCAACCTTTCTTGGACGTCACGCAACTGTTGCTTGGGTTGCCCTTTGTGCTCTCGAGTCGCAGACGCAATATTGTGCAGATGACGATCGCCTGTTTCTTGACCTACGGCGTTTTCTTCGGTTTTTCGGCGATCCTAGCTTTGCTCTGCGGTTCGAGTTCTCTTCTGACCCCAACGTTGGCGATTTGGATTCCGCTGCTTGTCTTTGCGCCTTATGCCTACGCTCGGACTAGGCAAGCATTGGTCGAATAGCTTTCCTAGTTCTGTAAGACGTTCGATCATGCATCGAATTTCGTCGTGCTCGTACTCAGTGCAACGGTACTCGTACTCGATGGCTGTTTAAACCACGGCGATGCCGATCGTTGATCGATACGGTTTGCGGGAGATGCCAGACCCATCGGTCAAATTGCGATATCAGATCGCTTTTAGATATCGCAAAGCAAAATCGCTTCGCGGAGGCCTTGGTAAGCGTCTCTGGTCGGGATGAATTCTTGACCGACGTATCCCTGATAACCGAGTTTGTGGAGTTTTCTCATGATCGGGGGGAAGTTGATTTCCTGTTGGTCGTCCAGTTCGTTTCGGCCAGGGCAACCCGCGACGTGGACATGCCCGATGATATCGATATGTTCATCGAGTCGGCGCATGACATCGCCGTGCATGATCTGAACGTGGTAGACGTCGAAGAGCATTTTGACCCGTTCTGAGCCAACATTGCGGACGATCTGTGCGACAAGATCGATGTCATCACCTTGGTATCCAGGGTGTCCCTTCATCGGGTGGGTACCATCGCGGGTATTGAGATGTTCGAGGCACAGAGTGACCTTGGATCGTTCGGCCAGGCCAGCGAGTTGCTTGAGTCCTGCGACGCAGTTTTCGATGCATTCCTCACGTGAGATTTCACCGCTGGAGGGATCTTCGGCATTCCGCCATTTGAATCCTGTGAAAGCGATCACATTGGGAAAACCGGCTGCTGCGGTCTTCTCGATCGCTTTGGTCATGCACTCGAGGACCTCTCCATGGTACGCCTTGTTGTTGAGCCCTTTGACAAACGGGGCACCTGGCATCCCATTGGGGGCCAGGGCGCAGCCGATGCCATGCTTCTTGAGTGTGTCCCAGTCTTCAAACGGTACGATTTCCACCGCGTCGCATCCAAGCTCGCGGGTCACTTCGCACAGGCGGTCCATGGACCACATGTCACCACCGGCTTGGTAGCACCAGCCAACGATCGATTGCCGAATATTTTTTTTCAGTGACAACATAGGAGTTCCGTATTACTTATCTCAGGGGCTGAAACGAGAGGGGTCAGGTGCAGCGGGAGCGCCCAGCGATTTGGATTTTTCGAGCGACTCGGTTCGCACGAAAGACCATTATTCATATTGGCCGCGAGTTTGCTAGCATGGGTCCCGGGGGATCCTAACTAGGGTTTGTGGTTTGCCTGCTGGTCGATCATCCAATCGAGTACAGCCGCCGAGGTTGCGATTCGAGTACGATCTTTGCGAGAAAAGCCCCGCTGGCTCACCCCGATGGTTTGGCCGAGTCGGAAAAGGCCGATTTCCTTTTGGGAATCCTCGGAACTTGAGGAAGTTGAGCGATTGGAATCGGCATGTTTCATCACGAATTCGACGGCCCATAGGGCTGCGGACTGCTGGCATTGACGAACCACAACGCCACGAAACGAACCACTCTGCACGTAGTATTTTGGCATCCTTAGAAGACTTTCCAACTCTGCGAGTATCCGAACCGACGCGGCAACTTGCCGCCCTGCTAAGGAATTTCGGCAATCGCTGTGACACCTTGGGTCAAAGCCCCAGAGGAATTCGGCTGGGAAACGAGATTCCCGCCGGTTTTTCGGTAGCCACCGTGTCGTTGGCTTTCTTCGACTGGCTCGGAGGAAATTGTGGCGGTTTCTCTGAAATCCCTTCCAAATGCCTGAAATTGACTTTGCATCGCATCGAGAAGTTCGGTCAACTGGGCGAGGGCCAAAAGAGTTTCGGATTCTTGTTGTTTTCCTATAAACTCCAAACCACCAAAGCTTTCCCCGTCGAGCATCAAGGGAAATTTTAGAATCCAACGCTCGGGCAACTCAGGTAGTTCGGATTTTTGCCACTCAGCGTGGTAGCCTTCGTGTAGCCAAGGCATATTCAGGTCCATCTGGACACGGTAGAGTTCGTGCTTTTCGGCAAATTCGACCAAGGTTTGCCAAAGAATCGTCCAGTCTCTGGTTCCTTGAAGCTGAACGACCTGTTCGTGCACTTTGGACTCGGCCCGGTCCGGGCGGATCAGCAGCGAGGTCACCAAACGCTCTAAGCGTTTGTAGAGAAGTTTGAACTCCCCAAAACCAAAGAGCCTCGAGACGACCAGCGAACCGATCGCAAAGGCCATGGTCGCAAGAGATATCCACTCGGATTTGAGCATCACACCGGCAACGGCTCCGCTGGCGGTAATTGTAGAGAGCAAAGCGATGATCCCTACCAAGGCTCGGTCTTGAAATCCATGCCTCATCAAATGATGGTGCAGATGCCCTCGGTCGACAGAGAACAGACTTCTGCCGGTCAGTTTCCGTCGCACGATCGCCATGGCCGAATCGAATAGAGGAATGGCCATCAAAACGATGGGGATAGTAATCGACATCGAGGAGTCCTTGGAAAACCAAGATCGCATCGTCAGGACCCCAAGAAATAGCCCGATGAGCATGCTGCCGTTGTCACCGAGAAAGACGCTTGCAGGGGGCAAATTGTAGAACAGGAATCCCAGCAGCGCACCTGCCAGAGCGGCCGAGATGATCGCTTCCATGTGGTTTCCTGTAAAGGAACTGATTGCCGCTACGGCTGCAAACGCGATCCAGCCTACCGTAGCGCACATGCCATCGGCACCATCGATCAGATTGATCGAATTGATGCATAGCAAAAGCCATCCCAGGGTGATTGGCCAAGCCATCAGTCCGAAATCGATGGGGTAACCGAAGACTTGGACGGTGTCGATTGAAAACCCAAAGGAAATAATTCCTAGGCAAATCACGATTTGCATGGCGAGTTTTTGCCTACCGAGCATTCCGAATCGGTCATCGACGAGCCCGAGCGTCGTAATGGCCAACGCCCCTATTCCTAAGGAGATGGCTTGCGAGGACTGTTGAACCAAATGGATCGATTGTCCGGGGAAAATCAAAAAAGCCAAAAGGACGCTGATCATCAGGGTCAAGAGCAAGACCACGCCGCCGCATCGGGCAACGGGTTGCGCGTGGAGTTTGCGTCGTTTATCGGGATAATCGACGAGTCCAAAACGCAATGCGTAATGGCGTACAAACGGAGTCAATGCGATCGACAGCCCTAGGCCAATGAGGGTTGCGACAAGTGGTAGAACTATCGGCGGAACGTTGGGGGGCACGGTAGGCTTGAATCCGCGGCGTTGAATGTTTCTTTGACGATCCATCTTGCACTGTTGTAATATCGTGGTTCAAGCTTCAGTGCTTGGCTAGTCGCATCCGGCGACTTTGACGATAAAATCCCTCCGTCCTAATGCGCAGCCGACTAACGCATAGCCGAATGCACGGAAAAACCACCAACGAATCGGACCCTCGAATGGACTCTGGACTTTGTAAGCTCACCGACCTATTTGCAACCCAACGGAACCTGCGCCACATGGTGTGGATTGTAGCGATTTTGTCGGTCCTTTCGACCAAGTCGCAGGTTCAGGCGGCCGACCCGATGCTCGTGAAACTAAGTCCCCGATGGATCGATGGCTCAAGTTTCTGGTACTCCAAACCAACCGAAAAAGGGCGCAAGGAGTTCGTTTGGGTCTCTCCGAGCGAAAAGAGAATCCTGCGTGCTGCTTCGCTTGAGGAACTCGAAAAGCAGGCTGGCATTTCGCTCCTGAACCGATCTGCCACAGGCAGAATCGAACCCTCGGAAACGTTGGACGAAGCCCGAATCGATATCGCCATCAAAAATGCCATGCTTCAACCCGTCGAGCTGTTTTGGATCGACTTCCAGGGAGTCCCGAAACCCTATGGGACCCTTGTTCCCGGGGAATCGCGAGGGCAATCGACTTTCGCCGGTCATTCCTGGGCCGCCTCGCTCGACGGTAAAAAACCCATTTGGACCGGCCAAGCGACCGAAAAGGGGCAGGTTCTAGAAATTCAGGCGATGGAAATGGAAGCCGAGTCGCTCTTTCCAAGACGCGAAGCTCGCCGACGATCCCAAGCAAGGGCACCGCGCGATTCGGATGCGAATCGAAAAGCCGAGAATCGGTGGAAGGTCCAGAGGAGCGATCATCAACTCCGCTTCATTTCCCAAGCGGGGAAAACCGTACTCGATACGGCGGATCTAGGGGAGGCTCAAGGAACCGAAACGAACCGATACGACCAGCCAATCTTCTGGTCGACCAACCAGCAGTTCGCATTCACCCTCCAAATCGAACAAGGAGATCGTCGCGAGATCGTGCTTGTGGAATCTTCTCCAAAAGACCAATTGCAACCCAAGAGCAGGACGATCCGTTACGACAAACCGGGAGACAAGCTCGATCGACCGCATCCGAGACTATTCGACCTTGAGTCGGGGAAATTGGTCCACTTGGATTCCACGCTTTTTGAAAATCCCTGGTCCATCGATCAAATCCGATGGGATCAAGATGGGAATAGGCTACTGTTCGTCTACAACCAGCGTGGACACCAAGTTATCCGGCTATTGGCCGTCGATCCTCGGACCGGTCAAGTCACCTCGCTGATTGAAGAGGCCAGCCCAACGTACATCGATTATGCCGCCAAGGCTTACCGTGAGTGGATCCAGGATGAGCGAGAAATCCTATGGGGGAGCGAACGCGACGGTTGGTACCACCTGTACCGCTATTCGGCCGAAGACGGAGAGTTGATCAACCAAGTCACCCAAGGGTCTTGGGTGGTCCGCTCGATCGATCGGATCGACCAAGAAAAACAAAAGCTTTGGTTCTACGCTGGAGGAATCGCCCCCCATCAGGACCCTTACCATCGCCACTACTGCCGTGTGGATCTCGACGGCCAAAATCTTACTCAACTGACCCAAGGTGACGGCGATCATAGCGTCGAACGATCGCCAGATGGACAATGGCTCATCGACACCTATTCTCGCGTCGATATGCCTCCGGTCCACGAGCTTCGTTCCTCGAGCACCGGCGAATTGATCCTCGAACTCGAACGCAGCGATCCCCAAGGTCAGTGGACCGAGAGCAACAAGCCCATACGGTTCACGGCCAAGGGACGCGATGGCACGACCGACATTTACGGATTGATCGTCCGTCCGAAAGTCGTTGAACCTGGCAAGAAATACCCTGTCATCGAGAATATCTATGCCGGTCCCCAAGATTCCTTCGTCCCGAAGACTTACTCCGCCCTTTGGGAATATCACGATTTGGCCGACCAAGGCTTCGTCGTGGTGAAAATCGATGGTATGGGTACCTCGAACCGCAGCAAAGCATTCCATGACGTCAGTTATCGAAATCTGAGCGATGGAGGATTTCCCGACCGAATTTTATGGATGCAAGCCGCCGCGAAGGTTTATCCTGAGATGGATCTAGAGAAAGTAGGGATCTATGGTGGATCGGCTGGCGGTCAAAACGCTCTGGCTGCTTTGTTGTTCTTTGGCGAATTTTACGATGCGGCCGTAGCCGACTGCGGCTGCCACGATAATCGGATGGACAAAGTCTGGTGGAACGAACTCTACATGGGATGGCCTGTTGGACCCCACTACGAAGCGAACTCGAACGTAACGAACGCCCATCGACTCCAAGGAAAACTTCAGTTGGTCGTCGGTGAACTCGACACCAATGTCGACCCAGCGTCGACCATGCAGGTCGTGGATGCCTTGGTACGAGCCGACAAGGATTTCGAGTTGCTCTATATCCCCGGCGGAGGTCACGGGGTCGGCTCGTCCCCTTACTGCAAACGACGACGCGACGCGTTCTTCCGCCGTCATTTGCAATGATCTTACGGTTCGGTCTGCGACCCGCCAGATTTCGAATCGTTGGATCCCGAGGCGCTAGAGCTTGACCCACCCATGGGTGGGTCAAGCGAATTCCGGTTGACCCATTGCGTTTTCTGGTCGCCTCGCACGATCCGGAAGTATTTGGAGATCGCGTCGATTGCATACTCCCGGCCCTTGGTCGCTCGGAGCAGTTCCCCGACCGACTCGACATGTTCGCCGAAGTTTGCTGTCGAAATCCGAGGAGAGGACTTCGGCCGACCGAAAATAGGGAATGCTGCAATGATGGCTACCATAGCGAGGAGGGCCGCGTGGATGGTCATCACGTTGAAAGGCCAAACCGTCAGCATTTCGAAGCCTTTGAAGTCTTCCTGGGGAGTTCCTTGGCGAATCGTCGGCTCTTCATCGCCCGAAAGGAAGCCGACTCGGCCCGCCGAGAAGGACTCGATCAATCGATCCGTCAATCGACGATTCCCAACATCGAGTAGTCCCAGGTTCGAGACGATCGAACTGTTCGATAAGATGATTACTCTGCTCAGTGAACTTGTGTAGCGAAGTTCGCTCACCAGAGGCGTACCATCATCGGCCGCTAGGAGCACTCGAGCCGTATCGTAATCGATCGCATGGATCCCACCGGCAATCGCCAATAGCTCTTCATCGTCGGTATTCCAGGTCTTTAAATCCATGTTGGGACCCTTTAGGATGGGAAACCGGAACATGCGATCAGATTTGCGCGGAGGCGGAGGCGTGGTTCCCGGTGGAATTTGATTTGCTGTAGCTTTTCTTTTCGGTTTTGCCGGTGCAGGAGTTGCGGCCGGTGCAGGAGCCCCTGCCGGTGCTGGAGCTGCTGCCGTTGTGTTCCAATCGAGTTCTTTGCGGAGCGCATCGAGCTCGAGTCTGTCGAATGGATCGAGGGAAGAACGGACTTGGATCCGGCTCTTTGCAATCGAAGGATCATCTGCCCATTCCCCGAGAAATCCCTGAACCTTGCGGAATGGGCCAGGAACATACCTCCAGGTAAACCAAGGAGTAACGAGCAGCTCTCGCTGGGAATCACGGAGGGAATCCAATTGGCTCGATGCGAGGGCTCCTTGGATCAGTCCGCGCGCTCTTTGCGTGGGATCCAAATCGGAGTTTGGGTTGCTGGCGACTCGGTCCCAGTAGTCGGCATGCGGCGAGTAATCGCGACCGACGTAGACTAAGGTTTTTCTGCCGGTGCGAAGCCAGCGGTCGAGGCAGTCCAAATTGGCCTTGGTGTGGAATGGAAAGTAATTCGGAGTCCAGATGATGGTTTGATATTTTTCTTCCATCGAAGGGCTCAGCGACAAGACCGTTTCGGTCGGTAGGTCATGGGCTTTTACCATTTCACGCAGGACGCTCATTCCCCCCGGACTCGCTTCGGCACTTTGCGATTCGCTCGTTCCGTAGGCATTGGATAGGTCCGATTTGCATCCGCTGAGACTTGGAATCCCAAGGACCACGAGCATTAGCAGTGCAGCCCCAACCAAGGGTTGGTTCTCTCGATGAGGCGAATTTTTGATCGTTTCCTCAACCTTGGCAAGATCGAGCCAAACTGTATCGAACTGCTCCTTAGTCAGTGTTCGCCGACCGAAATAGGCAGCTTCAAATAGGCTCACTACGTCGCGCAAGCGGGATTGAAGATGGCGGTGGGGATTGAGTTCCCGAAGGTAGCGGTAGTTTGTTTTGCCTTTTGCAAGGGCGATGAGTTGCGCTTGGTCGAGTTCGACCAAAAGGTAGCTAAACAAAAAGACGATGGCTCGGGAGTAATCGCCTTGATCCCTATACTCTGCGGCTTGGGCTCGCAGTCCTAACATTCCCTTCTCAATCTCTACGGGCAGATCGGAGTATTTGGCTTGCTGAGCAAGAATATCTTCGGTGTTGCGAGTTGTTTTTTTCCGGCGGTTGAACCACACGGCAAGTTCTTGGTTTTTCAAGAGCCAAACGAAGCACCAGAGGGCAACGATGGCTAGAGTTGTCCAAAGCAGAAAGGAAAAAATCCTGCTGATCACCCACCAAAAATCGGCCCAAGAGGTGCTATTCGTGTTTGTAGTAGCGCTTCCGTTGTTTGGGGATCTTGTTGAATTGTTCCCAAATAACCACGACCAAAAGCTGTTGCTCGATTCGTTTTGAGTCCAGCCGTTTCGAGATACCAAGTTATCCCGACTCAGTGGAGACGCTCCGAATTGAACATCCTGCTCTTGGACATCGACCCATTGGGAGTTGGTGCCGCGTTGCAAGACGTCTTGGTCATTGAGGCGACCGATCTGGGGGAAAGCCGACGGGGCGTTCCAAACGAGCCAGAGAAACGCAAATCCGATTCGTATGCTATTCCACACGGTTCCTTGCCTCCGCATCTTGAATCCTATTTGCTTCCGCCTTGAGCTTCAATTCCAACTCCCAGCCCTCGCCCCCGATGCGCGTATTCATATAGACCAGGAACCGAAGGATCGTTCCCCATAGGGCGATAGCCCAAAGGGCCAGGGGGTAGAAAAACAGGTCCATCCACCAGCCCCATTCCCAAGCTCCAGCGAGCGAGCCGACTAAAAAGACAAACGTGAGATTCAGAATTAGCAGGAAGGCTACCGAGACGATGCCTGCGAAAAAGCAAGCTTGGAACAACTCTCCTCCGGCTTGATGCAATCGTTTCGATCGTTGCCAGAAAAGCAACTGATTTCCTGGTTTTTTGCGTTTGAGAGAAAATATCGGACACTTCTCGAGGAATAAAATCTCTGGTGCAAAGGGGCGAACGCTGCGGATCGCGGCGATCATCAAAGCCAAAATCATGATCCACGGGGTTCCGACATAGTTGGCAAACCCGCGGTTGATACTGAAGAATTCGATCCCACCAATCAACGCAATCATGGGAAAGATACCCCGCAGGATTGCAAGAACACCGAAGACTGAAAACCATTGCTTACCGATTGCAGTCAGGGTTTGTCGTTTGGAATTTTGGATGCCAAACATAAGGTTCCCCAGCTTGATCGTCACTCCTGCCATCGCTAAGGGGGCTTGGGTATAGACCAGCACCGCCATGCACAGGAGGAAACGAAAGCGAAGCCAGCCGTCTTGATCGAAAAGGTATCCCCTCATGACCATTGACGAAGACAGGAGCAATCCGTTGAGGATAGCAAACGGTAAAGCTCCCAGCAGGGCAACCTGAAGAAGTGCTGGCCCGAATCGACGCAGGACCGCTAAGCTCAGGTCGAGAAGCTCATCGAGGTTCCGTTGTTTGATGGCGATCGCCGTTTTGTCCAATTGCATCGCGCTATCTTTCAATCCTTGGATACGGCTCGGAAAGTGTCGAATCCGTGGGATATCCCAGAACGCAAAAGTAGAACATTAGGAGCGAGGCGCTGCCAACGGAACAGAGGATTTTGACATAGTAAGGCAAGGGCGAGGGGGAAATGAAGCCTTCGGTAAATGCAGCAAGGAAAAAAAGTAGTACCGAGACTAGGATCAAGGGAAGTGCTTTCTCAGCATTTTTTTTAAAGGAATCCAGGCGTGTTAAACCGTCGGTGGCGATCCATCCGAGTCCGAGCCGAAGTCCTGCCGCTGCTGATAAAGCGATTGCGGTCAGTTCAAAAACTCCGTGTGCTGTGACAAACTGAAAAAAATTATCCCCTTGACTTACCCCTGGTCTGGCCATGTACCCGAAGGTCGCTCCTAAGGAGAGGGCGTTGTAAGCAAGTTTTAGAATGGTCGGCAGGATCAATGGACCTAGTGCAAAGCATTGCAGTCCAATGCTCGTATTGTGCTGAATGTAGAAGGCAGCGGAGCTGATGTAAGATTCGTAATTCCCTTTCAGTGGCTGCGAGTACATGCGTTCGATCGACTCGATCTGCTCTGCACCAACGATATTCTCAGCAAAGTTTGGAAAAAGGCCTTCGGCCCAACCCATGAAAGCCGCGATGCTGAACATCCCAAAAAAGACGCTAAAGGCAATCCTTACACAGATGTCTTTGAAGACCGCTTGGGGGGCCGTTTTAAAAAGGAATTGGCTCCAGCGCGACACCGGAAAGCTATTCGAGCTATAGAATCGACTGTGAGATCTGGCCACGAGCCGTTGAAGATATTCGATGGTCGCCGGTGGCAATTTGAGTTGATCTGCCATGGCAAGATCCGAACAAGCATCCCGGTACAATGCGCTGAAGTGCATTGCATCTTGAGGCGTCCAATTCGAGATCGGGGTATCGCACATTCCGTCTAAGGAAAGCCAAGCCCTGCGTCGCTGCTCGACCAATTCGGCAGTTCTCATCGATCACTCCTCGGCGAACTTAGCATGGGTCTTTTTGCTTTCTCATTTGCGGGACTACGATTTTTTTCATGGATCTTCCACTGAGCGTCGTATTCCCGCTTGTACAAGGCACAGAGCAAAAGGTCAGGGTCGCTCGCAGGAGGAACCCCGACCTTGTCGATGATCTCTTTGGTCAGTATCGCTGCGAGCTCACGTCTTCGTTGGGGAAGGACTCGGTTGCGTCGCTCGACGTACATCGCCACGGTTCGGAGCATGGTTCGCGACATTCGAAAATTTGGAGCAATCGCTGGGAGCAACGCATTGATCCCAGGATCCTCGAGCCTCAATTTTGGCGGGACCCACTTGCGCTCGTCGAGGACCACCATCGTGCTGGCAGCAAGATCCCCGAGTCGTTGAAGGCGTGAGGTCAACAGCATGCACAAAATAGCCACCCCAGCCGTGGGGACCCAATAAATCGGAGGAGCATCGGCAACCACCATCTGCAATGAGGCAAACGGCGTAAAATCACCCAAACGCAGAAAGTTACGAATTGTCGCTTGGTAGGCGCTGATCGGACGTCCATCGGTCGAGATCACCCGAAGCCCGCTTACCCGTTTGCCAGGTGTTTGTCCGTTCCAGATCGTTTCGAAAAACAGACCGTAGAACCAATCGAAAAAGAAGTAACTCAGCACTAATAGAATCCCGCTGAGCAGGTTCAAACTAGGCAGTAAGCGCGTGATCCCCGAGCATGTCAGGAAAACCGCTAGGGCAATAAGAACTGCTGCTCGGATGGAAAGGTCGAGAAAAAATGCAGGAAACCGTCGAAAAGGGCCCGCAAGTCGGTACTCGAACTGGATGTTCTCTGGCGTGATGACATTGGCGGTTAAATCCAGTGCAGCCTCAGCACTCATTTCTCTACTTTCACAAAGCGGGCGATCAGCGATCCGAACCCATTGTACCATAACCAAACCTACGAAACGCTATCGAGTTTTAGCCTTCAATTACGTTTTTCGCTTCGAGGGCCCTTTGGTCTGGCGTCGCTCTGGCGTCGGACCCGATTCTTCTCGAGCTGTTCCTCTGGAATTTCAGCAGCCCCGTTTTTTTGATAGACTAATCAACGTGCGGGTGAACCGTATCCGTTTGTTCCTCCCTTCAAGCCATCCTAGGTGCTTCGATGAATTCCCAATCCAAAGATAGCGTCAACCGCCGCGATTTCCTATCCACCACTGGTCTGATCGCCGCATCTGGCCTGACGGCAACCGGTTTTTTGGGAGGCGCCAATGCGTCGGCGTCCCCGTTGGTCCGACCGGTATCCACCCCTGAAACACTCGTGAAAACACTCTTTGATTCGTTATCCGAGAGCCAGCGTCGAGCCGTTTGTTTCGATTGGGACTATAGCACCAAGGATCGAGGATTGCTCCGCACCCGAGTGGCCAACAATTGGAACATTACCAAACCTACGATTCTGAGCGATTTCTATACCAAGGACCAAAAGGACTTGGTCCAAGCGATTTTTGAGGGGATCATCGATCCGAGTTGGCACGATCGCTTCTATCGCCAATTCAAGGACGACATGGGAGGATGGGGAAAAGGACAGAGTCTTGCGATCTTCGGAACCCCAGGTTCGGAGCGGTTCGAATTCGTGCTGACCGGGCGTCATTCGACTCTCCGATGCGATGGCAATACACAGGAGCACGTAGCCTTCGGTGGACCGATTTTCTACGGTCATGCGGCCAATTCCGATGATGAGGGGACAGATCACCCAGGCAACGTATTTTGGGAGCAAGCTCTCGCGGCCAATGGCGTTTACCAAATGCTCGATGGCAAGCAACGCAAGTTGGCTGAGGTACCGGAGTCACCAAGCGAAAGCGCAGTGGCTTTTCGGGGGTCGAACGCAATTGCAGGGATCCCCGTCAGTGAACTTGCACGCGACCAGCGCGAAGCGCTCGAGAAAGTCTTGGGCAAACTTCTCGAACCCTTCCGCGCGATCGATCGCCAAGAAGCTCTCGCGTGTTTGAAGGCTCAAGGTGGATTGGAAAAACTCCACCTCGCGTTCTACACCGATGAAGACTCCGGGGGGGACAAAACTTGGGACAACTGGCGACTCGAAGGCCCCAGCTTCGTATGGCATTTCCGAGGCTATCCCCACGTTCACGTGTGGGTCAACATCGCCGACCAGCCCACTGTGGCTCTGAACGCCTAATCGACTCGTCCCTTTTCGTTCCAACACTCGATCTTCTCGTTGTGTCCTATCATTCCTCTCGTTTCATTCACTAAAATCGATGAACAAGCAACCGGCTGTTGTCAACTTTGCCCAAGAACCGATGTCCGTCGAACTCAGGGAAATCGATATCCCGGAGATCGGCCCGAACGATACGCTCATGGAAGTCGCTGCGGTGGGAGTATGCGGTAGCGATCTGCACCAATGGGCTGGACTCCATAGTTGGCCGGTGAATTATCCAGTCACCTTAGGCCATGAATTCGCAGGCCGAATCGTCAAGACCGGCGCAGCGGTGACAGCCTTTCGCGAAGGGGATCGCGTTTGTTCGGAGACCGCTGCGATCATCGATCCGAATTCTCCAATGACTCGCGTCGGAAAATACAACCTCGACCCGAGTCGCAAGGGGTTCGGGTACGGCACTCACGGAGCGATGACTCGGTACGTCAAAGTCCCCGAACGTTGCTTGCACAGAGTCCCTGATAATCTCCCTTTACGCTACGCGGCGCTGACCGAACCTTGTTGCGTGGCATTTAGCGCGGTGGTCGCCAATGCGAACATTCTCCCCGGTGATCGCATCGCAGTCCTAGGTCCCGGGCCGATCGGATTGCTTTGCGGTGCATTGGCAAGAATGCGTGGCGCTGAGGTTGCCGTCGTCGGGTTGCCCCAAGACCAATCGCGACTTGCGATCGCCAAAGAGTTCGGTTGCATCCCTTTGTTCAGCGATCAGCTAAAGCACTGGGCCACCGAACGCGATGGACTCGGCTGCGAAGGGGTGGTCGATGCGGCCGGTGTTTCTGCGACCCTCAAAACGGCGATCGATGTGGTCCGCCCAGCGGGTTGGATCAGCAAGGTCGGTTGGGGCCGAGACCCACTAGGATTCTCGATCGATCCACTGGTCCAAAAAAATATCACCCTTCAAGGCAGTTTCTCTCATACCTGGGCTATTTGGGAAAGAGTCCTGCTGCTCTTGGCCAATGGCTCGCTCGACGTTTCGAAAATCGTCGGTGGCTCCTGGAGTTTGGACCATTGGCATGAAGCATTCGAAACCATGCACTCTGGAAAAATCGCCAAAGCGGTCCTCGAGGTCCAACCCGATCTAGCTACCTTCATCCACACGAAAGTTCCGCAATGAGTAAAAGCAGGATCCTCATCCAGCTCGATACCGATCCCCAAGCCAGCGTATTCGATGCGGTTGTCGCGATCGACGCAGGTGCAGAGCGATTATTGCAATACGCAAATATCAAACCTGAGCAGGTTCGGGATTTGGTTCATGGGGCAATGTACACACGCGGACCTGCGGATCTAAAGCACACGGCGATTTTTGTCGGTGGGAGCAATGTTGCGCACGGCGAACAGGTTTTCCGCAACGCTGTCGATACGATGTTCGAGCCGTTTAAGGTCTCGGTGATGATCGACTGCAACGGTTCCAACAGCACGGCAGCCGCGGCAGTCATCAGCGCATCGAGGCACCTAGTGCTCGAGGGAAGCACGGCCTTGGTGCTCGCTGCCACCGGTCCGGTAGGTCAACGGGTAGCCAAAATCCTAGCGAACGAAAAATGCACGGTGTACCTCCAGTCGCGATCGCTCGAGCGCTCCGAGGAATGCGTCGCTCAACTCGTGGCCCAAGGTGTCCCGCAGAATCGACTCATCGCGATCTCCAGCGCCGACCAAACCTGGACCGATAAAGCCATTCGCGAATCGCACATGGTCTTTGCTTGCGGGGCGGCCGGGGTGCGACTGATGACCGCCGAGCAGCTTGAACAAGCCGCTCAGCTCAAGGTCGCGATCGACTTGAATGCAGTCCCACCGTTGGGGATCGATGGTATCGGGTTGACCGACAAGGGATCTTCGCGGGGCGGAAGGATCGAATACGGCGCTCTGGGCGTCGGTGGTCTAAAGATGAAGATCCATAAAGCATCGGTCGCCAGCCTATTCGAATCCAACGCCAAGACGATCGATTGCCAAGAAATGATGTCCATCGGCCGCGATATTCTGGCATTAGAAAAACCGCTGAGTTGAATCGGATTCTCTCAACCGGAGCCTAGACCCACGTGCGGCAGCAGAACATCGCAAGCATTCCTTTATAGAGAACCTTTTCAATGATCCAATCTAGGCAGATTTCTTCCATCCAGGGATGGAAAAACCATCATGGATTTTGGCTAGGACTCCGAATCGTGATCGCCTTGTTAGGCTTCCAAGGCATCGTCTCGGGGAGCGAACCTAAGCCGACGAATTTCGTCGTCATCCTGAGCGACGACATGGGGATCTCGGATCTTGGGTGCTACGGAGGAGAGATTCGAACCGAGAATCTCGATCGCCTGGCGCGCGACGGTTTGCGGTTCTCTCAGTTCTACAATACCGCGCGGTGCTGCCCAACCCGTGCAAGTCTTTTGACTGGCCTCTATCCGCACCAAGCCGGCGTTGGACACATGATGGACAAAAAGCCGCTCGAGGGCTACCAAGGGGATCTCAACGGAACCTGCCGCACGATCGCTCAAGTCCTCAAATCCGCTGATTATCGAAACTATGCGGTTGGCAAATGGCATGTGACGCGTCACACGGATCCCAACGGCCCGAAACACAATTGGCCCCTTCAACGGGGCTTTGATCGTTTCTACGGGACGATCCACGGCGCGGGGTCTTTTTACGATCCCTCGTCGTTGACCCGCGACAATTCCCAGATTTCCGCTTATGCAGATCCCGACTACACTCCCGAGACCTACTACTACACCGATGCGATCAGCGATCATGCAACCCGTTTCTTAAGCGAGCATGCGCAGGAGCACCCGCAAAAACCCTTTTTCCTGTACATCGCCTACACCGCTGCACATTGGCCGATGCATGCGCTCCCCGAGGATATCGCGCGCTATCGAGGTCGTTATGATGCCGGTTACGAACCGATTCGAAAGGCTCGATTCGAAAAGGGAGTCGAATTGGGGCTCTATTCAAAGAGCATGGTCTTGCCCGAAGGAATCGGCAATTGGGAACGTGTCGAGGACAAAGCTTGGGAATCGGCGTGCATGGAAGTCTACGCCGCGATGGTCGATCGGATGGATCAAGGGATCGGGCGGATCGTCGAGCAACTCAAACGCCAGGGTGCCTTCGAGAACACGTTGATCCTCTACATGCAAGACAACGGCGGATGTGCTGAAGGGATGGGTAGGACTGGGAATAAGGAGCATCCGAACATTCCGCGACCTCTTGCCCCGAGCCTCGCTCCGATGAAACCCGAGGATTTTGCAAAACGGGGAAGTGTTCCGGCCCAGACACGAGATGGTTATCCGGTTCGAATGGGCAAGCAGGTCATGCCCGGTCCCGCAGATACTTATGTTGCCTATGGAGAGAACTGGGCCAATGTCTCGAACACTCCCTTGAGGGAATACAAGCACTGGGTGCATGAGGGTGGGATCAGCAGCCCGTTGGTAGTCTCATGGCCGGCTGGAATCGGTTCGAGGGGTCAGTGGCGAGATCAGCCCAGCCATCTGATCGACATCGCAGCGACGATCTTTGAGATTGCGAAAGTCAACTATCCTCAGGAGGCCACTCCCCTAGAGGGAAGAAGTCTCCTAGGGGCTTTTGCGAATAATCCGATCGAGCGAGACGCGCTGTATTGGGAGCACGAGGGAAACCGAGCGGTGCGAGTTGGAAATTGGAAGCTCGTTGCCAAGCACAACCGACCTTGGGAACTCTACGATCTTTCTCAGGATCGAGCAGAGCAAGTCGACCAAGCGGCGCGTTATCCGGAGAAAGTTGCCGAGCTCAATGGCTTCTATGAGGCTTATGCGAAAAGAGCCAACGTCGCACCCTGGCCCTTACCCAAAAACGTACCTCCCGAGCCTTGAGCGCGATTTCTAACTGCAGGTCAGTCGGCCTTCCTTCGATACTAGGGCGTTTCGCGTTGGCCTTTGGAGAGACTACCCCCCATTTCAAACCGCAGTGATTGGGCTTGTCCAGCCGAGTTCCTTTGGAACTCAAGCAAACCGGCCGTGTACCGAAGTCCGAACTCTGTTGGGCTATGAGGGATCATTTCCAAGAGTGGGCCGCCAAGTGTGAAATACAGCTTGTTATCCTTGCGGAGAACTTCGTAATTCCCACCGCCTTCGCGTTGAAACTTTCCTAAGAGGCCTTCGATCTGACTTTCGGTAAGTTCGACGATTACTGGGTCATAGGCTTCTTTCGGTGGCTCGATGGTTTCGGGAGGGAGTTCTCGCACCCATATATTTCGGAACCGAACCGGATTTCCATGATCCTGCAAACCGATTGGAAGTTTGCCGGGTCGGTTGGTGTCGGTTCTTTTCGCGTAAGGGTGATGCTGAAGCCAGGAGGTTGGCCCGAGCGGCTTGACGTTGTCTTGGACGAACACACCATTGTGCATCACCGTCAGTCTCGCCGGTGAGGATAAGGTTCCGTCATCGTTGTACTTTGGCGCGCGGAAGAGAATGTCAAACGCTTGCCATTGGCCCGGCTTTCGACTTACATTAGCCATGGGTGGATACTGGCCGTAGATCGATGCGGCTTGGCCGTCTGCATACGTCACGTTGTCGAAGGAATCGAGGATTTGGACTTCGAATTGGCTTTGCAGGAACACTCCGCTGTTTCCTCGGTTCTGACTTTTGCCTTTGGGAACCTCGGGAGAGGCCCATTCGATGTGGAGTTGGCAATCCTCAAAGCCTTGGGCTGAATAAGCATAGCCACCCCCGTTGACCGGTTCCATGGCTCCATCGCGGACGATCCACTTGGCTGGTCCACCATCGCTGTTTCGCCATGCGTCGAGCGATTTGCCGTCAAAAAGAACCACTGCATCGGAAGGAGGTGGAGTGGGTAGATGGCTCTCACCGGGCTGAACCGTAGGGGGTAAGGGGCGGTTCATGTCGTGCTGCTTCCATCCGGTGGAAAGCTGTGCGGAGGCATGTTCGGAAATCGCAAGCAAGGTTAGGTCGATGCATAGGGTTTGGAAGATCATCGCCAGTAGTTTTGGTTTTTGCAGGCAGTAGATTCGCATAGTGATCTTTGGTTGCTTTTTAGCAGAGCCGGAAAGGAGGAGTTCTAAGTTTCGAATTCAATACTGGAGACCGGACAAGGATGGGATCGGGTAAAGATGCGACTAGGGTAGTTCCTTGATGGTCAGTTTTCGGTATCGGGCGATTGCGGTCGCCCCGCCGTGGATCTGGACTGCGATGATCCCGCGAGAGGCGATATCGGGATCGGTTTCGGTGTAGTCGACAGTTTTGGTTCCGTTAAGCCACAGCTCGATGCGATCGCCTTGGGCTCGGATCCGATAGTGATTCCACTGGCCCAGGGGTTTAACGGCTTTCTTGAGGGTTTCTTCGTCGGGTTTGGCTAAGATTTTGTTCCTTCGACTCTCATCGTAAAGTGCGCCATCGAAACCGGCTCCAAGGTCGGCTTGGTAACCGGATACTTCATGATGATTTGGAATCCGCTTGGTCCGGAACTGAACGCCCCCATTGATGAAACCTTCGGTTCCTTCGAGTTTCCATTCGAGTTCGAGTTCAAAGTTCTGGTACTCCGAGACAGTGGCGAGGAAGTCGTTATCTTTTTGGCGTTCTTTCAAAGAGCCTGCTGTCAGAGCCCCGTCCTCAATTCTCCAAACCGTTTTGGTGTTCCCTTCCCATCCCTCGAAGGTCTTGCCATCGAAGAGCGGTTTCGCATCCTGTGCAATTAAGGCCATAGGCCCGGCGGCCGAGGTCAGCAGGCCTATGGCCCAGGAGATCGCACTCAAGGCGTGGGGAATCAGACGCAGGACTCGATTGCGGTTGTTTGGGTTTCTAGGGCTGACCATGCGCATTTGTCTCCATGCTTGCGTGTTGAAAATCAGGTACAGGTTCGCATCGCGTTTTCGGATGTGATATCTTAGTCCGGATGAATTCACCAACACCATCGGCGACATCGGTTCGTTTGCAAATTGTTTGGGTCAGTGTGCTGATGGCACTCGGATTGTACCTGACGCGAAACTCACTGGGTGAGATCGTCAAATCGGAGTCCTTTTTGCAGGATTCAGCGTTGGTGCAAGCTTCTTCGACACGATTTTCCGTGGAATTGACCGATGGAATCGAGAATGACCAAGTCCGGTCTTGGCTCCGATCGAGGCAGACACCTAGCGACAATCCATTGGACTTTGAGAGGATCAAATTGCCTTACATGGTCGCCGATCAATTGAGATCTGACCAAGCCGATGCGTTGGTTTCGGAACTCGAATCTCAGGGGGCAAAAGGTTTTCGGAGGATATCGAAAAATCAGATAGGGAGTATTCTTGGGGCATTCTTCTTTTCCTACGCACTTTTTCAGGTACCTGCCGGATGGTTTAGCGATCGGCTCGGTGCTCGACGAATGCTGACACTGTATATTCTCGTGTGGTCGCTCTTGACGTGGATGACCGGCTGGGTCGGTAGTCTTTATGGATTGATGTTCGCAAGGTTCTTTTTTGGTTTTGCCCAGTCGGGGGCTTATCCGACTAGCAGTGCGATTGTGCGACGATGGTTTCCGGTCTCAAGCCGTGGTCGCGCCAGTGGGTTGATTGCATTCGGTGGTCGGTTAGGAGGAGCTTTGGCCCCATTCTTGACGACGCTGCTGATCCTACAAGTAGGTTCATGGCGAACGGTGTTATCGGTCTACGGATTGCTTGGAATCGCCATCGCTGGGGCTTATTATTGGATCGTCAGGGATCGACCCTCGGAGCATCCGGCTTGCAATCGATCCGAGCAGGAGATGATTGGCAAGATTCCTGACGATACGAAACCCGAATTGCGTGACATCGCCAAGATGATTGGATTGTACTGTGGCAGTCGGAGTCTATGGCTCAACTCGCTAGGTCAGTTTTGCGTCAACATCGGTTGGGCATTTCTGGTCACTTGGTTACCCACCTACCTCAAGGAGACCCATAAGGTTTCCGAGCAACAGGGTGCATTCATGGTCACTCTCGTATTGGCAACCGGGATGCTCGGTCAGTTGCTCGGTGGGCGGGCCACCGATTGGAGTGTCAAGCAATTTGGGTTGCGCAGAGGGCGAGTCTTTCCGATTGCCCTGGCCAATTGCATTGCAGGTTGCTCTTACCTGGGGTGCTTGATGATCGATTCGGTATGGGGAGTGGTGGTATGCTGCGCGATCGTTTCGCTGATGACCGATTTTGCTAATCCCTCGATTTGGGCGTTCATGCAGGATGTGGGAGGTCGCAATACCGGTGCGATCTTTGGGTGGGCCAATATGTGGGGGAACTTTGGCGCATCGGTTAGTTCGAAAGTGGTACCTCTTTTGCTCGCTTACGGTTCGAGTTCTGGTTCTGGGCAAAGTTTGGTATTCATCACCTGTGCATGTGCTTTTTTCATTGCAGGCTGCGCGGCTTTAGGAATGGATGCGACCAAGCCGCTACAGACATCCTCAAGCCCTGCGGCTTAGTCACCTTTAGCGATCGGTTGGACATGATGCGACTTGCCACGGTACTCACTCCAGTTTCGGATGAAAACCTACAGCTTGCGGCCCAGTGTGGGGTGAATGATCTGGTGATTCGTTATCCAGGTAACCAACCCGGTGCCATCGCCCAATGGGTCCAGCGCGCCGGGTTGCACGGGTTGGAGGTCGGGGTCGTGGAGGGCTATTTGCCGATCGAGAGGCTCAAGCTCGGGATCGACGACGGATCGGAGCTGCGTGCCATGAAGGATCTGCTCCGTTCGATGAGCGACAACTCGGTGGGATTGCTCTGCTACAACTTTATGGCAGGTACCGATTGGGCCCGTACGAGGCTCGACGCACCGGAGCGAGGTGGTGCCAAGGTTACGGCGTTTTACCTCAAGGATGTCGAGGCTTCGGTCATGCTCGGTGCTCGGCCTAGCGATGAGCAGCATGAGCAAATCGCCAGATCTCAGACACCCCAGAAGCTCTGGGAGCATCTGGATCGGATGCTCGATCAGCTTTTGCCGATTGCAGAGTCTTGTGGAGTTACGATGGCGATGCATCCGGACGATCCGCCCTTGGCTTCTTTATTGGAAAAGCCACGGATCATGCACAGTGTCGAGTGTTTTGATCGGTTGCTTCAAAGGTACGATTCGCCCAGCAATGCGATTTGTTTTTGCCAGGGGACGTTTGCGACCATGGGATGCGATATACCCTCGACGATCCATCGCTTTGGAAGTCGGATTCGATATGTGCATTTCCGAGATGTAAGAGGAACTCCCGAAGCGTTCGAGGAGACCTTCCACGACAATGGGCCGACCGACATGGTCGCGGCGATGCGGGCCCTCAGGGAGGTAGGTTTCGAGGGTCCCATGCGCCCGGATCATGTGCCGCAGATGGTCGGCGAGGAGGATGGCGAACCGGGCTACACGATGCTCGGACGGCTATTTGCCTATGGTTATATGCGCGGTTTGATGCAAGCGACCCAGGCAAGTCGTTAGTCGGTAGGGCAGGGGAGGGGGATTAGAAAAAGGGGTTGTCTCGGGTTCGGGCCGGAGACTTTAGGATCCCTTCGACGGTCCTCAAGTCCTCCTTGGTGGTGATCTTGATATTGCTTTCGTGGCCTTCGACGATTCGGATAGCAATCCCCAACTTTTCGATGACCTGAGCGTCATCGGTAGGGTTTCCGATCGCATTTGCGTACCCGCGCTGGAGATCTTCGGTTCGGAAGACCTGAGGCGTTTGAGCTTGCCAAAGCCCGTCGCGGGGGACTGTTTCGATGATTTGGTGTGTGTTCGGATCGACCCTTTTGACCGTAGCTCGGATGGGCGAGGCGAGAATCGCAGCGCGGTGTTTGCTGGCCTCTTCGATGACTTGATTGAGGCTCTGGCGTGAGAGACACGGGCGTGCCGCGTCGTGGATGGCGACCAAGGCGATCCCTGGTCGGATCCGTTGGAGCGCATTGCGAACGCTCTGGGAACGTTCCTCTCCGCCCAGGACGACCTCGACCCCGAACAGGGTAAGGTTTCCGGCAAATTTCTCTTGCACCATCGCTTGGTCCTCCATCGCGATGGTCATGATGATTTGTCCGATGCGGGGGTGGTCGGCAAACAGTTGGGCGCTGTATTGCCAGACGGGTTTTCCGTGGACGGTGGCGTAGACCTTTTTTTGATAAGGGTCTTTAAAGCGGGTGCTCCGTCCGGCGGCGGCCAGGATGACAGCGACGTCTTTCATCGGGGATTGCTCGGGTGGTTTTCAGGAAGCTAGTTTTTGGGAGCTGCGTTTCGGGGCATAAAACCGTACACGAAACAGGCGAGCATGGTCAACCAAAACGCGATGCACTCTGGCCTTCTTAGGTCATGGAAATCCAAAAGGTGGGGGATGTGTTCGATACCGTCGATGTGCTGCTCGGCGGCCCTTCCTAAGAACCAAGAGGCGTCGATCCAGTTCAGGTAGCCTTCGGTCACAGCCCGACGGTGGCTCTCGATCGCGGAGAATGTTTCTTGCCAGGAGCCTAGGACATTCCAACCACGGAAACTCCAATCGCTGTTGAAGGCCCAATCGGCCAGGAGTTTCAAGCCGATGACAATGACCAGGAGATAGGCGGATACTTCGAAGCGAGGGTAGCGTTCGAGGAGCCTTACGAAAATCGAAGCGGCAAAACGCATCAGGATCACGCCGAGAATACCGCCAGCGACCACCACCCAGAGCTTATCGCTTTTCGAGCCCGCCAAGGCCATGGCAGCCAGGATCGAGTCGACAGCAAAGGCGATATCGGTCAGTTCGATAACCGCGACGGTTTTCCAAAACTTCCAATTGTTGTGAGATGGAACATCGCAGACTGCTTGTTCGGGCGGGGTGTTGGCCGCCGGCGTTTCAATGCTCTCTTCAGTAACAAGGCTTGCGGCGATCGGAACGCGTTGCTCGATTTCCGATTTGAGCCGCTGCTCGTTCAGTTCCTCGCCGGTGTAAGCATCGACGAGGCCCGGTTGGCCTTCTTTGTCCAGGACAACCAATTCCTCTTCGGCATCGTCCCAAAAAAGATGCTTGACGGCAATGTAGACCAAATACGCGCCGCCAATGAATTTGACGATCGTCCATTGGAGCAGGTAGGCCGACAAGCAAATCGCGATAACTCGAAAAACAAACGCTCCGATCAGCCCATAGGAAAGGGCCTTCGCCCGCTGGTGCTTGGGCAAACGCTTGACGAGCATTCCCAGCACCAAAGCGTTGTCGATCGATAAAAGACCTTCGAGGACGATGAGTAAGCCGATGACCACCAAGTCGGAGGTTTCGACGCTTTGTCCTAAAATATTGACCGCTAAGGGAAAAACCGAAAAAAAGTCTGTCATTTAGTTTATTGGACGGTTCGGTAGCTGGAATGAGGGATGTAGGGGGGATCTCGGGAAATCTCCGGTGCATGAGGATACCTGAGGATAACCGTTTCGGCACCAGGGTTGACCTAGAGTCACTGGAAACTTCGCGTTTCATTGATAAACTGGGGACTTCCGCAGTCGGCAACGGCCGAACTATTTTTTGACGTTCAATTTCCGGTATTTTACGGATCGATGGTATGGCTGAAAACGAAGAGCAAACCCCGGAGTCCCCGACGACCCATTCTGGGGCCCCAAATGGGCAAAAACAAGGCGCGGCAGGTCCCCTGAACCTTGAGGCGATTCGCCGAGCTAGGATGGCCCAGGAGCAATCCACTCGAAGTTCCCAACCCGAACCGAAGCGTCGCAAAGATGCCAACGGTCCGCAGGGCAATCAATCCGGGCGTTCTGGAACATCCACGAATAAGCTTTCAGAGGCGGCGATCGGTGGGCAAGCCCCAGCCAAGGGGACCTCGGAGGAAATCGTCGTTGACCGGCCCGACGCGATGGACCCTCAGACCATCGACGCAGCGAAAATCGACGCAGCGAAAATCGATGCAGAGTCGATGCCCGAGCGATATCGGTCCAACAAGGATTCAGCGCCCGCTGTAGCGGCCAAGGTTCCGGTTCCGACCTCTCGGCGTAGGGACCAACAAGAGGACTCGGAATTGGCCGAGGCGCTCGAAGGTGCCGATCTCGAGCACCTGATGATCGGGGAAAAGAACGCCGGCCGTGTCGGGGTCGCCTTGGAGATCGGCAATCGATACCAGGCCCGAGTGATCAAGGTCCATAATGCAAATGTTTTCGTGAGTTTGGGTGGCCCGAACGAAGGCGTTGTGCCCTTGTTGCAATTCCTGGACATGCCGACCGAGGGCCAGCAGATCGACGTCATGATCCGGTCTTTTAATGCCGAAGAGGGCCTCTATGAGTTGGGTTTGCCAGGCGAGGCAGTCACGGCCAACGACTGGGCCGATCTCGAAGAGGGTGCCATTGTCGAAGCGAAGATCGAGAGCGCAAATTCCGGTGGTGTCGAGTGTAAAGTTGGGAACATCCGTGGGTTCATCCCCATGAGTCAGCTTTCCGAGTACCGCATCGAATCGGCCGCCGATTACATAGGACAAAAGCTTCTTTGCCTTGTGACCGAAGCGAACCAAAGGCGTGGAAATTTGGTCCTTTCGCACCGCTCGGTTTTGGAACGAGAAAAGCAAGAGAAAAAACAAGAGCGGCTCGCGACCCTCGAAATCGGTCAACTCTGCGAAGGTACGGTCCGCAAGTTGATGGATTTTGGCGCGTTTGTCGATATCGGAGGGCTCGATGGCCTGATTCATATCACGCAGCTTTCCTGGGAGAAAATCAAGCATCCATCGGAGGTGCTCAACGAGGGGGACAAGGTTCAGGTTCGGATCGAGAAATTCGATCCCAAGACCGCCAAGATTTCCCTGTCCTACCGCTCGTTGCAAGATGACCCTTGGAGTGACGTCGAGGCTCGCTTTCCAGTGGGATCTACCGTCAAGGGTGCCGTATCGCGTTTGGCTGAATTCGGCGCGTTCGTGAAATTATCCACCGGGATCGAAGGGCTCATCCACATTTCGGAGTTAGCCCATCGACGCGTCAGCAGTGTTTCGCAGGTTCTAGCCGAGGGCCAAGAGGTCGAGGTCAAGATTTTGAGCGTCGACCAGAACGCCCAACGGATCGGCTTATCGCTCAAAGCAACGCAGGCCAAGCCTGGCGCTACGCAATCCGAGGTCAAGGACGAAGCCGAACCAGAGATCGTCAAACGCGACAGTGCCGTCAAGAAGTTTCAGGGCCCGCTCCGTGGGGGCACCGGCCCGAGCCATGGCGGAGATTTGTTCGGGCTGAAGCTTTGATAGAGATCCGGCTGCTTGGAAGAAAAGAACGCAAAGACGCCAGGGCGCAAAGACGCAAAGTTAGTGGATCTCCCGCAGAGATCCCCTATCTGATCGATAGCGGCTATCGAAAAAACCTTAGAGACCCAAATCCAATGATAGGTAGCCCAGGGATCCGTTTGCCGTACTCGTGATAAGGTTCGCCGATGAACTTCAATAGTCGACGGTCTTTGAAGTAGCTCCCTGCATAAATGTACAATGTCCAAACGACTGTCAGAATCGCATGATCGAGCGTCATGACCGGGGTAAACCAGATCAGACCTAAGAAGCTCATGTAGACAGGATGCCGCATGTACCGAAAGGCCCCTTGAGTGACAAACTCACGCTTGGGCGGCTTTTGGTCTCGAAACCAATACCACCACTGGGTCAAACCTGTTTGGTACCCAAAGCCAGTCCAATACAGACTGTAGAGCAAGCCGATCCAAGATCCGTAAAAGCAAGCCAAGAGGACCTGTTCTGTCCAACCCGTTGCGTGCCAGATCTCCATCGGCATGCGTCCCCAATAGTGGAACATCGCAAGCAAGCTCAAGCAACTTGTCATGCAGTGCAAGCACCCTAGCAGACCGCTGGGTATCCATTGCCGCAACCATCTCGAGGTCGGTGGTGCGAGCAAAATACTATGCGGAACAGCAAAGCAAACCGCAAGCAACGTATCTACCATCCAGGCTTGTCGGTACTCGCTCCAGCCGCCATAACGCAAAAACAAAAACAAATAAACTACCGTCCACAAAAAAAGCATCTGGGTTCCTATCCCAAATGCGGTCCCGGCTAGCCTGCCTAATCGACGATACAGAGTCGAGCCGGAGAACTCCTGCACCTGAACGCTTGCCTGACTCACCGATTACCTCTCTCTGCTAGGAAACATCCATACTCCATCGCTCCAGTTCGATACGCATCGAGGATCGCTTGGAAGTGGTCCAAAAACAGCACATGGTTAGCCCCGAAGAGCTTTGCCAAATGCCTAATTCCAGTTCGGTTGACTCGCTCCAAGCAAATCTCCCATGTCTTCTCAACCTGCTTGGTCCAAAGGGATTGGTAAGTGACTTTTAATCCGGCATCCTCGAACCATTGGCAGTAGTCGGCTTGTGTTCCGAGAGACGGGCAAAACATGCCACGGCAGACTTTCTGTGTCAAAGCGACCTGTTCCTGACTCAGTGGACCATCGCCAGCCAACCAAGCGCACAGCGCGAATCGACCTCCGGGTTTAATCCAAGTTGCAGCTTTGCGAAAGAACGCGGGCTTGTCGAAGAAATGCTCGGTGCATTCGATGCTCCAGACGACGTCTGCCGAAGCTGGCTCGAACGCGATCTTCTCGGCATCGGCACAAAGAAACTTCGGACGGGGCTTGCCCCCCCGAAGCGTCGCGGCACTAGCAGCGTACATTCGCTGGACAGGACTTAGGGTCACCCCGGTGACTTGGCACTGGATATTGCGAGCAAGCCAAACGCTCGAGCCTCCCATACCGCAACCGATATCGTAGACAGTGCTCGAAGGGGATATCCTTGCGATTTTTGCAAGTCTTTCGGTCAATTGAATCTGAGCGCGCGCAGAGCTCTCGCCCCCCTCCCAATATCCGTGGTGTATGTGGGGACCCCAAAACAACCGGTAGAAGGGAGTGATAATGTCGTAGTGATTGCGAATCACTCCCTTGGCTACATCAGGAAATTCAATCATCGCTAAGGTACCACCCATAAATCGCCTTGAATCACCAATTCATCTTTGATCCCGACGGCACCAAAGGCTTTGGTATAAGGCTTGATACCAAAATCGGTCTGTCGAATCGTGAACTTGCCTCGAACATGATGCCAGCCATCCTTGATCTCCAAGTCGCAAGGGAACGTCACTCGCCGAGTGACTCCATGCAGCGTGAATTCACCTTCGAGCTGGTACTCGGGTAGCCCGCGCGTCGATTGCTTGTCCGTTTTCTTCATCGTGGCCTTTTGGAAGACCGCCTCGGGGAAACCCTGGACATCCAGAATTTCCTTGCCCAACATGTTCTGGTTGACTTTTCGCACCGTCGCCGCATCGATCTCTGCATCGATTGCAAACACCTTGCGAGCCGTAGGGGTGTCGGCGACAAACGACTTCATATCAAAGACCAAAGAAACGGGTTCTTGAACATCGGCCTTTAACCGACCGCTCTTGAGCTTACCCTCGACCCCATGGGAGTGCCCAAGGTTGTTGGTTTTGTCGACAAAGATGTACACGCGACTGAACTCCAGATTCAAGTCGCCGGATCGGTACTCCACTGATTTTCGCGCTTGGCCTCCGGCGTCTTGCCCAAGGCATCGATGCGTCGGTTCAGGTACTACAAGGATCGAGAATCCCACGCAGAGGTTCATCAAGATTCCAACAGCAAGTCCCCTGTGGCTTCGGAACATCCACTTGAAAATGTTAGGCAACATCCTTGCATCCGCATTCCTGAGAAGGTTTTTAATCGGCCCTTTTCCTTTGGGTTTCGCTTAGGAGTATAAACGTGTTACGTCACCTCGCAAAATCCCATTGCAGGGCCTAGCATCGAAAAACGTTTTAAAACACGACATAGTGTTTTTAACAAGTTAGAAAGGTTCATAGCCGCAAGGGACCGTTTTATTGACGGCAGTCACTTCGAGACTTATCCCGAGGTTGCACTTATCCGTTGCCATCGAACCTGTTATCTTGGAATTCGAGTCCGGACCGTATTCTGCGAGGGATCCTTGCATACATGTTGTTTTTTCCTGACCTGAAATCCAGGCACCTTGTCCCCGAGCAGATGGACGATCCGAACCTACCGGCTTCAGATCATCAACTTGCGCTGCGTGGACTTCGTAGGATCAATCGATTCTCGGGAACCGTTTCTTATCTTTCTTCGACGATCCTCGATTTGGCCCGACAGGAAGATCGCGTATGCACGGTGCCTGCCTCGGGCGAAATGCCTTGGGTGCTCCTGGACATCGGATGTGCGAACGGGGAAAACCTCATCGCTCTTTATCGGCAGTTAGCAAAAAGAATCGCGGTCCGTTGCATTGGATGGGACATCAGTCCCTATGCGATTCAAAGCGCCAAGGAACAGGCGTTATCTTCTGGGCTCTCGGAGGAACAAGTTCGATTCGAGGTTGTCGATGCCCTTGGGCCAATCGATCCAGCACCTCAAGCGGACATTGTCATGAATTCGTTGTTTATGCACCATTTCGAGGAATCGGCGGTGGTGCGTTTGTTGACCCGCAGTGCCCAATTGGCACGCGTGGCCGTCGTGGCCGACGATCTGAATCGCACGCAACTGGGGTGGTTCCTCGCTAAAACTGGTTGCTGGCTGCTATCTCGCTCACCGGTCGTTCACTTCGATGGTCCGCAATCGGTTCGGGCCGCATTTACTTGTGCGGAAATCGCTTCGATCGCGGAACGCGCTGGGTTAGTGGACGCTCACCTGATGAGGCATTGGCCCGAACGCTACGCGTTGGTGTGGAGAAGGCAACCTGTGAGATCATGAGTTCCCCGAGCGCGCCCCCTGATTCGTTGAGTTCGACGATCGGCTACGAATCGGCTATCGAGTGTATCTGGGATGTGATCATCGTCGGGGCCGGAGTTGCTGGTTGTGCAACAGCCATCCTGGCCGCGAAATCGGGTTTGAAGGTACTCTTGGTCGAGTCGAAGCCCTTCCCTCGCGAAAAAGTCTGTGGCGGTTGCTTGAACGTACGAGCCCAGGATGCCTTGCAAAGACTAGGCGTGGATCACGAGCTCCAAGCCGCCGGATCGGTAAGGCTTAGCGAACTGCATGTCCAAGTCAAAGGTGTAGGGCGCATTTGGCCGATCCCATCACTCTTGAGCGTTAGGCGATCGACACTCGATACGATCTTGGTGCGACGCGCGATCGAATGCGGAGCTGATTTTTTGCAAAACACCACTGCGGTGTTGCCAGCCGAACATGGCCATGTCCATGATCTGATGGAGGTTGAGCTCAGATGCAGCGATGGCTTGCCGCCGTCGGATCCCTTAGGCCAATTCAAGCCCAAAGCGGCCCAAGCGTGTTGTTTGGTGATTGCCGCTGGCTTGAACCGTTCGGCGTTACGACTCCAGCGGGATTGGCCTTCGGACATAGCGCCTGATTCCCGCATCGGAGTCCAATCTCTGGTGTCGCTTGAGAGTCTTTCTGAATCGGCGCCCGAATTGCATGGAATGCTCGATAGCAATCGCGGCCGTCTGCACATGCTCTCGTCCCATCATGGCTACGTCGGAATTTGCTTAACGGATGGTGATCTCATCGACTTTGCTGCTGCTTTGGATCCCAAGAGAGTATCGAGTGCAGGTGGAATTGGTCCAGCGGTCTGCGAGATCCTCGAAGAATGCGGAATCAAGACACACCGAGCTTTTGTCGATTGCCATTGGATGGCCACGAGTCTTTTGACACGGACGTCCAAGATCGTCGCTAAGCGAGGAATTTTTCTAGTCGGAGATGCATTGGGCTACATTGAGCCCTTTACAGGCGAAGGGATGTCATGGGCGTTGGACAACGCCGAAACGCTCGCTCCGAATCTTGTTCGGATCGTGCAAGATCCCCGAACCAAAACCCAAGCGGTTAGGGACTGGGAAGTTTATGTCCAGAAGCAGAGGCGATTCCGGCACCGGGTATGCCGTTGGGTCGCAAAGCAAGCGAGGCATCCGACCCGCTCGCAATGGGTAGTCCAAGCTTGTCATTGGATCCCTGGATTCCGAACTCGCATTTTGAAAAAGGCGGTACAGTGATGTCCAATAGGCAATCCGGCGCGGTGATTCTTGGGACAGGCACGAGGATACCCGAGGGGGTGATTGACCAAGAGGTCGCCGCTGGGGTGATCCAACGCCTGGGCCTGACCCAACGCTGGAACAAGGTCCTTCCGAAACTGTACCTTAAGTCTGGGGTTTTGCGTCGAGCGAGCGTTCTACTGAGCGCTGCGGGAGACGATCCCGATTCGCGGCAATCCTTTTACAAGCCGCCGACAGCGGCCGCACCGTTTGGACCGACCACCGGCGAACGCATGGGAGTTTACGCGAAGCACGCTGGACCTTTGCTCACAAAAACCTGCCAAGCTGCGATACAACGAGCAGGAATTGAAGCATCGGCGATCACGCAATTGATCACCGTTTCGTGCACAGGATTCTGTGCTCCGGGTCTCGATCATGCTCTGTTTGAGTCGCTAGGCTTGAGCTTGACGACACAGCGATCGCACATCGGTTTCATGGGGTGCCATGCGATGGTAAACGGTCTGCGAGTTGCTCAAGCGATCGCGGAATCCGATCCTAGAGCGGTTGTGTTGGTAGGAGCGGTTGAACTGTGCAGCATCCATCAGCAGTACACAGAAGACCCCGAGCAAATTGTCGCCAATTCGCTCTTCTCCGATGGAGCTGCAGCAGCGGTCGTTACCGACGCCTCGGCAGTCGTCCGGCAACCAGGCCAAGTTCACTTGCGCATCGTCTCGTCTCTATCGTTGAAGATCCCCGACTCGGCCGATTTGATGACATGGAAGATCGGGGATCATGGATTTCAAATGACCCTCTCGTCGCTGGTGCCCTCACGCATCGAGGAGAGGCTTAAAGATCCTATCGAAAAATGGCTTTCCGGACTGGGAATATCGATTGAGGACATTCGACAATGGGTTGTTCATCCAGGAGGTCCCAGAATCCTCGACTCGGTCGACAAGGCGATGGGGTTAGACGAAACGAAACTCTCCGCATCCCGTAGGACGTTAGCCAACTACGGAAATATGTCCTCCCCGACGATCCTCTTTATCATCGAGGAGATCCTGTATTCGAGCACTGGGGAGCATTACGGTCCTAGGAATGGGTATTGGTTGGTGTTCGGTTTCGGGCCCGGCCTACATGCTGAGATTTTGCTTCTGGAACTAACCGAGTAGAGACGATTAGTTGTTGCGTTCCGAGACCATCGTCGTGAGTTGCTCGCCTGACATTCGGTAGGCAGCTTCATGGGGGCAAGCATAAACACAGCGTGGGGTACCACCGATACTCTTGCACTGGTCGCAGGTCGTGGCCCGTTGTCGGACAACGGGTATCTTTTGGTTCCCCTCTTGGCGGTATCCGTCTTGATGCCCATACATGGTGATGTTTCCATAGGGGCAATTCGTCGCGCATTGCCCACAGCCGATGCAGTTGTCTTCGATGACGATCTCTTTGTCCCCCTCTCGGAAGATTGCATTGACCGGGCAACCGACCAAGCAATAGGGATCGGTACAAGAGCGACAGCTCGTGGCGACCAGGAAGTTCTCGAAGCGAAGTCCTTCGCGTACCAGACGGGTTTGCCCCTCGTGTGCATCGGCGCAAGCTTTCGAGCATTCATCGCAACGGGTGCATGACTCAAGGTCCAGGACTAGAAGGCTCTGAGCGTTGTAGAGCCCCTGCGCCACGAAATTCGCCTTGAGCGTATTTTCGGAGACATCCCGAGTCGCATCGTGGCGCAAGAGTGTCTCGGCGCGATCCAGGAGCGTTTTTCGAAACTCGGAATTTGCTTCGGTCAGTTCCCGGATGATCGAACCGGGGATCCGAACCAACTCGACGTGGTCCAACGCTGTGCAACTTGAGGTGCGAATCCCCGGGGCAAAATTCAAAGCTTGCAATTCATCAGCCAATTCGCTTTCGTAGAGTTTTGATAAAACGGCCACTTCCCCAAACACCCCGACTTCTCCTTCGATATTGGGTGGCCCCATGTAGGTAAGGACCTGATCCCGCATCCCTTGCATCCGGGAAAACTTCACGTAACCGAGTCGAATCATGTAGACTTCATCACCGAGTTCTCCTTCTTTGAAGATCGGTTGACCTGGCTCGACACTGATCAGCTCAACACCCTGTGCTAGTCGATGCAATTCGATTGGCGTTAGAGAGCGACACAGTGGGGTACGGCTAAGGTTCGAGTTCAGAGCATGTCGGCGGTAGGCCTCGTTGAGCAGTTTGAGGCTAGCGCCGTTGCGTTGGAGCATGTACAGGACGTTGCTTCCGATTTCGATGACCTCGGATTCCTCAACGGCCACGACCGTTGCGCTTCTTGGGCTTCGATTCAAACATGCCATCTCTCCGAGGATGACATCCTCGGGCCCTCGAAAAAGTCTTGATTGGCCCTTGGGATTCGAGGTGTCTGATCCGGTGGCCAAGGTGGCGACACCCTTGGATCCGCTTGTGAACATGCGATTGAAAAAGCCTTTTCGTTCTGTTGACTTATTGGACTTCTTCACGCCGGAGCGAGAGATTTGAATTTCGAACCTTCCGCGTTGGATCAAAAAGGCGGTCGAACCGTATTCGCCTTCTTTGCATAGGATGTCGCCGGGTTGCAGGATGCGGCGTACGCAAGCTCCGCCGTTGAACTGTAGAAACTTGTAGGGAATCCCGCTGAAGATAGGGATGTCGAGCATTTGTTCGGGAGAAAGTACTTCGGTGGATGGATCGCCGCTTTGGCTGGTATTTAGATTCAAGTCGTCGGACAGTTTGGCAATTTGCTTTTCGATGACCAAAGGTCGAAATTGCAGCGCATCGGTAGGGCACGAGATCACGCACTCACCGCAGGAAACGCATGAGCTTTCGAGCATGGGTAGGTTGGTATCGAAAGCGATTTTTGTTGGGTAGCCTTTGCCATCGCGGGCCATGACATCGTTGTGTTTGATTTCGTTGCAAGCACGCGTGCAGCGCTGGCACAAAATGCACGCGTCGTGGTCGACCGAGATGATTTCCGAGGAAGGATCGACGCCCCTTTTTCCGGCGAGCTCGCTCGGAGGGTACCTCAATTGGATCGGGTCTGGCACAAATCGATGAACGAGGTTTTTCAACTCGTTGGGTTCGTATCGCTTGGGCGAGTCGACCAAGCTCTTGCGATCCTGTTGGCTCAGGTGTTCCGATGCGAGCAGTTCGACGATCACTCCGACGGAATCCTTGAGGATCTCGACCGTCTTCGGGTTTTCGGTGCTTGCCAACGTAGTGATGACCATCCCCTCTTTGACATGGTAAGTGCACGCAGAGACCAAGTCTTTTTTGACCCGTCCACTTTTGCGTTGCTCTTGGATTTCGACCATGCAAACACGGCAAACACCGACGGGTTGAAGATGCTCACGATGGCACAGCACAGGCACGGGATTGACGTCCTGAACGCTTCGCACATACATTCGAGTTACCGCATCATAGATCGTCGTCGGTCTTGGAATGACCTCTCCTCGATCGTTGACCAATACAACTCCTTGCGAGTTTCGCAGCGGAACTGCTTTCTTGACCACCATCGCTTGGCCGTCGATGGTGATACGGACATCCAATTCCAAATCGGTAAGCGAGGCATCGGCACGGCGGATCAGTTGGCCGTCGACATCGCGAGCAAAGAGTGCTTCCTCGCGGGCGCTGATGTACTCATTGCCATCCAAGGGGTCTTGATTTGAAGCCATATTTGAAGACAGTCGTTATCGGAAGGTTATCGGTCGTTAGGGTGGAAGTACCGCAGGTACGTTCGAAACGGTTCGCTGGCTACTTGTCCCAACCCGCAGATGCTGGTTGTGCGCATGATGCGTGAGAGCAGGTTGGCGTGTTCGATGAACTGCGGTACGATGCTCTCGGAGCTTTTTGCATTCGCAAGTTGCTGAGCCATATCGACTATTTTTCTCGAGCCCAATCGGCAAGGTACGCACTTGCCACAGGACTCACGTTGATAAAACTGGCTGCATGCGATCGCTTGATCGAGCAGATCCGCCGTGGCACCGTAAACGACGATCCCGGCCCCGAGCATGAATCCGATCTCGCGCGAGGCATCGATATCCAGAGGCAGCAATCGGATATCGGTGGGAGTTTTTGATAACGCGGGATACTTAAAGTCGGCCGTTTCCTTCCCTTCCTTGTCGGTAAGTTTCGGCAGCCGAATCGAATTCTCGGGTAGCATGGCTGGTAGAAAACCTCCGGATGGGCCGCTGAGGGCTACTGCCAGCAAGGGTACTCCATCCTTCATTCCACCTGCGTAGTCGTCGATCAATTCCCCGAGTGTGATACCGCAGGGCACCTCATAGGCACCCGGTCGATTCAAATCGCCACTGATGCTGAAATACCTTCTCCCTTTGGAGCGATTGCGACCTGCATACTTGTACCAAAGGCCTGGCGTTTTATTTGTTGCCGATGGATCTTTTGCTTGCTCTTTGAGCAGGTTACCTTCGGAGGGTTCTTTCAAAAGTATCGATGGAACCCATGCAAAGGTTTCGACGTTGTTGAGAATGGTCGGTTGGTCGTAAAGGCCGTTGGTCTGCAATTCAGGCGGACGATTTCGAGGTTCCGATCGTTTTCCCTCGAGCGCCTCGATCAACGCGGTTTGTTCACCGCATACGTAGCCGCCTGGACTGATGAACACCTCGAGTCGAAACGTTCGGCCGCTTTGGAAGATATTGGATCCCAAGGCTCCGAGTTGCTCGGCTTGTTCGATCGCTTGCTGGAGGCGATCTATTTGTTCCTGGTATTCGTGTCTGATATAGATGTAGCCTTGTTTGGCTCCGCTTACCAATGCGGCCATCGTCATGCCTTCGATCACCAAATGGGGAGCAGCAAGGAGGATCTCGCGATCTTTAAAGGTTCCCGGTTCGCTTTCATCGGCGTTGCACACAACGTATTTGGTCTCACCAGGGGCTATACGAGCTTCTTCCCATTTTGAAAACGCAGGGGCGCCGGCACCTCCCATGCCTAGCAAACCGGCATTCTTGAGGGCTTGAATCACTCGATCGTTGCTAGGATCGAGTAAAAAACTCTTGACTGCCGCATATTTCTGTTGGATCGTACCGCTGCGGTAGCAATCGATTTCCGAACGGTCCATCGTAGCCTGAGCGAGTGCTTGATCCGAATCACCTTGGAGATCCACACCGTCGAGAACACTCTGGACAATTCGGCGGTATTCATCGACCTTACGGCCGACGAAGAGCGATTGGCCGTGTGCCGTCGCATTCGAATTGGAGCCCTCGATGATCATCGCCGGTGCACGGTCGCAACGACCAAGGCAGGAGGCTTCATGGACGTGCAAATTCTCGTGGCCGACTTGGTCCGCAAGTTCCTGGAGTTGCTGGGCGATCTGGACCGAACCTCTCAGACGACAGCTCATGTCCCGGCAGATGGCGACCCTGCACTTGGCGGGTGCTTGCCGACTGTAGTGTGGAAAGAAGCTCACCACGTCTTGGATCACACGGGACGGTTCACCGACCTGACCGGCGATCCTCGCGATATCGTTGTCGCCGATGTAACCTTGGCGATGCTGCACTTCTTGGAGCATCTTGGCGATCCGGGTTCCCACTTGTCGTTCAACGAGAGATTTCATGATTTAGCGTTTGTGGGATTGGATGATTTCAAGAAGCTGTTTTTGGAAATCGTCTGGATCGAAGTACCGAGAAGCTCGGTAGGGCATCTGCTGAGTCCGCGTCCACATCATCGTCGGAAAATCCCAGTCGTAAGGTTCGGAGGGTAGGACGATTTGACCCGGAATTTCGATCTCTCCGAGGGCTCGGTTTGCAATTCTCCATTGCACGGCAGACTCCCAGGAGGGTCCGTGGGTCAATGAAGGCAAGGTCCTAGCATTCCAGGCCTCTCGGATCGGTGGGATCTGACCGGGCATGACGATCGGATATTGGCATTGGAGAATCGGCTCAAGGAGCTCGAGCATCGCGTCGATGTGCGTCCGAATTTCGTCCGTTTGTCCCGTTGGATGATTGGCAAGAGGATTCAAAAGCAATTGCTTAAGGGGCTTGGAGTGCGAAACCCAGGATTGCACACTCGGGTGCGAGAAAGGGATCGGGGATTCTCCCATGGGACCGCAGGGTGCGTCGGCACTGGTCGAATCGGTATTGGAGGAATGGGTATTGGGAAATTGGGTGAGAGCAAGAGCCAGATCGATATGTTCGAGGTACCATCCGTCCCATTCGGCAAGCGGTTGGCTTGGTGGGTTCGTTTTTCGATTTGCCTCGATCGGATGGTGGCAGCTTGTGCAGCGATGCTCGGTCAACTCGGGCCATTCGGATTTGCCCAGGCGATTCTTAAGGAGTTCGAGGCGTTGTTTCGCATTGACCAATTTCCCAATCCGCCAAGTATCGAGCGATTCGGCCACGGGGTTTGCAGTAATGATTGGTCCGACGTTGGGCTTGGCCATCGCTGCGGCGACATTATTGTTGTCCCACCAGTGTTTTGGGTAACGGGTCAAAAAATTCGTCAATTCGAAATAGGTCGGAGGGTGGCCGGCGGCCATCAATTGGTGAGAAACCTCTTGTTGGCCCAGGGGCATGGAAGGTTGGTCGTTGAAATGCACCTCCTCGGTGCGGCCGAGTTGGCCGATATGGCACGATCCGCACACCTGAGCAAGCTGCCAGGCCGATTCGGTATTGACGCGTCCGTTGGCCGATGGATCTTTAAAACGCTCTATTCCAAGAGCTTTCCATGAGTTTGAAAGGTGGGAGTCGTCCCAATGGATCGCCGAACCGTGGCAGGCTTGGCAATCGACACCTTGAATTCTTTGAGTTCTTGGAGCTAGTTCGCTCGCATGGCACGACACGCAACGGGTTTCTAAAAACTCAAGGTAGACTGGGGCTTGGGTCGTTTCCGGGAAGGATTTGTCATGGTCCCAGAGGGCTTGGACGATTCGTTGAGAATCGGCGCTCAGCAGCCGAGCATAAGCGTTCGCATGGGGATCGTGCTGGAACCATATTTCGCCAGATTGGTTCCAAAGGAAAGAGGTTCCAACGGTGTTTCCGTGGCAGTTGGTTGAGTTGCAGTCTCGCTTGACGAAGAAATCGGGATTCGCACGATGGATCGAAGGGGATTGGGCCCGAGCTACGGCTAGGGTGGCAACCGATAGGGTGGCAAGCCAACCAAAAAGAACGGTGTGAAAAACACGGGGCCAAGTCTGGGTCATTGGGTAAATTCCCCTCCGGACCCCGTTACTCCTGCGAGTCCTAATCCGGTCGGTTCGTCTTTCGGTCCGTGATCGTGGTATCGGTGGCAATCGATGCAATCGGCTCGGGCGATATTTTTCACCCCTGCGAGTTGCGATTCCTTGCGCTTCGCCTCATCGACGATGTGGCATACTTGGCATCCTTGGATTCCATCGATAAGGACATCGCTGGAGAGACCACCTAAGAGGGACTTGGGCTCTGATGGGGATAACGCGTTCGAATCGAGATGGATTTTGTGGCAAACATCGCATTGAACATTGATATGTGGACCGTGTGAGAAGCTCGCTTTCGTGAGCCATTGAGTGGGCAGAGCGCTCGGTGCGACGATGGACTCAGGGTTGTTGGCCGCAGCGAGATCGGTTGCGGGTTGATGGCACTTGGAGCAAGCGTAGGTTTTGAAGATCTCGGTCTTTGCAAGCGGGTTGTTCTCCTTAATGAGCTCGATGAGATCTTCGCCCGACGCGGTCCCTGCAATTCGAAGTCGGTTTTCCTCTTCGACGGACGATTCGGTTGGATTGGAGGTACTTTGCAAACGCTCGGATCGAGCGAGGCGTTGCTGTTGGCTCGTAGCGACGACATCCAGAAGGTGTTGATTGTCTTTGAAATCGAGTTTATGAGGTAGCTCCAATTGGTGGCACGCTTCGCAGTGCTTGCTAAACTCGACCGGCTTGTAGAGGACGTGCGCGTTGGTTTGACGGTCTAGAGAATTGGTTACTGGGATTGAGTTGGGACTTTCAAGAGTTCCGTATCCGGCTATTGGATGGTCTCTTTCGTGGCAATCGCCACATGTCAATTGAATAGGATCGGAGCCGTTTTTCGGTTTTGTGTATTGATCTCGGAATGCGGGGGGAAGCGAGTCCCAGGTTTTGGCGGATCGATCGCCAGGTTTCAGGGCTTGTCCTGGCCGCATGTGTTGGGTGTGGCTAAATTGGATGGTCCCTGGATCTTTGGCGAGGCCTTGGAAGTCTGGATGTCCAGGAATCCCGTCGGTGGAGTCGAAGCTGGTCACTTTGGAGAGAGGTCGATTCGCATCTTTGACGAATTGAGCCAGGTCTGCGTGGCAACGGACGCAGGATTCATCGGCGATGTCCAACAGGTTATGGTTGATCCCCAAATGCTCGTGGTGGCATTGAACGCACGATTCGAGTGCGAGAAGGTTGGGTTTCGTCGCAGCCGGGTAATGGTCTGCCATCCTGTGACACGCGTTGCATCTTCGGTTGTTATCTGCAATGACCTCAGGGGACCTTGCGAAACTTCTGGTGTTGATGGGGCTCCATGGAGCGTGGCATTGCTCGCATCCTGTTTCGTTCCAGGCATGGTGGGCTTTTGAGAGTGTACCGGTACTGAGTTGTTTGGCCGCGGAAGGGGTCAGCATCCAAAGACCGTAAAGGCCCCCGAGGATCAGACCCGCCCAGCCGAACCACCTCTTCCAGAGAATCGAGCGATCCTCAGACGATGTGTAGTTACGGTCGATTCGACGTGAACGCTGCTTACCTGTGATCGCCATAACTTGGTAGGTCCTAGAGCCTCAATCGGTTACATGTAGCGAAGGGATTGAATGATATGGACGATCAGCAGGACACCGAGCATGACGCTGATGCCTGCGTGAAAAGCGATCCAGCGATGCAGCCAGGCGTGTGCCATCCGCTGCGCGTCGAATTGCAGTCGCTCTTCGACGGTTGACTGCAAGGCCATGAGGATTGGGAAGGCGGAGTCGGAGCAAGAGGATTGAAGATTTTTGAACCACTCTTGGGTCCGTTGCAGGTTGCCAATCGGCGAGCGACTTGTAGATCTCGTGCTGTTTGGGACTAAGTTCCTCAGCAAGAAAGGTTCGATCACCAGCGTATACTGTTTCCATATTTCAATGCGATCTGCCCCATTGAGATCATCGGCCAAGTCTTGTCCAAAAGTTGCCCGTTGCGGATCCCGGCGCTGCCTTGCCCCGACCACGATTGCGTTGCTCTTGTCGAGCCCCGGCGTCGCATCGGCGTTTCGCATCGAAGGAACAGACAGCCCCGATTTCAGGGCCGATAGTTGGTCCTCGAGAGCGACGAGTTTTCCGGTGTTGGGTGGTTTGGGGCCCAACGCAACGGTGAGCATTTGCCGATTCTCCAGTGCGCTGAGCAAGGAGACATCATCGATTTGGCTGGGGATTGTTTCCTGCGGAAGGTTGCCGAGCATCCAACGTGGGATAAAAACCTGCATCACCCAGCCAAACACTCCGCTACTGAGCACCAGAACCAGAAGCGCCATCAAAAGGGTGGTGAAGGTACCGCCGAAACGAAACCCTGAGTGGATGAAGGCTAGGGGGCCGCAGGCGAGTCCGAGCCAAAGATGGTAGGCGACCCAGAATTTCGTACGCCCGAGTTTATATTTTCTAAGCCGTTTCCGTGGCCAAAGCAGCAGCTCAAAGAGAATGATTCCGGCTGCAATACTTCCGACGACCAATCCCGCCAGAGAACTTCCGGTCGCAGGGCTACCTTTTGCACCCAAGGAATACTGCCATAGGCCACCTCCGAGGATCAGGAGGATCGCTAACGCGATCGGGCCGTAATGGAGGTGCATTTTGCGAGCCAGCAACACGACAGTAGCCCTTCAAGCGGAAGACGAGTTTGATGCATCCTACGGCAACCGCTTCGGTCCGCTGAATCGAACGAGGCCATGTCGCCTCAATCGTTTAAAGATTGGTTTTACCAGTCCAATTCTTGTTTCGGAGTCGGTTATGGCGTCTCTCAACACTATATCCTGAATTACAACGCATTTCTAAGCCGAACTCGGCGCAATCCTGGAGAATCAGTTTCTCACCTCGACGTTCCCCTATTAGTCCTATTGATACTGCGACTGTCACAGCGAAGGGGCGATTTGCTGACCGGAAGCCTATCAGGGGGCCCGCCGGCCTATTCCGGTGATTTCAGCCTTACCGTTGCAACGTGCGCCGGTAGATTGGGGCTCGAAAGCAATTATTCGCACGATTCACTACATTTCAGCAAGTTTCAGCACGATTCTACAACTAGAAATGAGCTTAGCGATTTCGAAATAGCTTCGGTTTAACGCAGGCACTTACCGCAGGCGAAGCTTGGAATCGGCTACCTAGGAGTTTCTCTAACTGCTCGATGACCGGTTGTGGATCGGCGACCAAATCCGGATACGAAACCTCGAGCAAACCCACACGATCGCTTTGGCTCAGCACATGACGTATCTGCCTGCTGTGAGCTTCCTGCACGTCGATCAAATGCTGCTTTTCCGATCTGGCCTTTTGACCCTGACGATCGAGCATCACCATCTGGGAATCAACCACCTGCTGCGTAGGCCTGACCATGTAAATGATCTTATAGCGATGGGGTCTTGGCAAAGACGGCAATAGCGCCGAGATCACCTTCACGACTTTACCGCCAGTTTGCTCGATGATCCTAGGATTCCTCGGTAGCTCCTTGATCTCTTCCCATTCCCAATATCCCTCGGGATTATCGTCATCGGCAGTCCGCTTGCCATCGGTCATCGGTTCGATGCCAGCTGCCTTAAGCATCTGCATCATGAGCGACGTCCCGGAACGAGGTAGACCAGAGACGACCAAAATCTCCAAAGGTTCGATGGCCGCGAACTCGGCCTCTTTTCGATCGAACTGCGCTTGCTTTTCGCGATCCATCGCGTCGCGATCGGATTTGCGCTGTGCTGCCAGCAATCGCAACCTTGCCAACTCACGATGATGGGACTCTCGGATCTCCACGGCTGTCTGGGTTCTAAGATTCTCGATCTGTGTGAATTTGTCGAACTCACCGAGCCGGTGATAAACTCGTGCCATCATGCGCATGGCAGGTAGAAATCGAGGCGCTAGCTGATGGCAGTTGCGCAGCGCTTTCTCTGCCTCACGCAACTTGTTCAATTGCAGTAGACTTGTTCCCAAAAGGAACTGCCCCATCGGGTTTCCGTACTGCAATCCGATCGTTGCTAGCGCCGAATCGACCGCCTCATGGGCTCGTTGTTGATGCAACTCGATGCGTGTCTTGACCAAATACGCTTGGGCATTGTCTGGGTCGGCCTCAAGCACGCGTCCAACCGCTGCTAAGCCTTCGTCCCAACGCCGAAGCGCCGCATAGCAACGAGCCAAAAACAACTGGATCTCGATCTCTTGCGGCATCTTGTCCTGCACACCGTGCAAGAGATCCAACGCGGTTTTGTAATCCGCTTTCTCGATGGCGATCGAAGCCTTGATCAAATCCGCATTTTCGGTACGACCAAAATGGCCCCGGGCCTGATCGATTGTCGCATCAGCCTCTTCGAGCATTTTCAATTGCAATTGGCAATTCGCAAGGACTTGGGCATAGTCCGACCGGAACGGCTGTGCATGAAAGCATCGCTCAAGCAGGGGGAGTGCTTGCTCGTACCTACCGGCATACATATAAGCCCGAGCCATGTTCCAATCGTTTTCCCGATGGGTCTCGGCGATCGCCACCGAGTTGTCTTCGGGGATCTCGTCGATGTACCCAAGCGCGACGAATTGGTCGAGCAGCGCGCGATTCGCTGTCTGGCTCAGTGGCACTCGAGTGCGCGCTGTGCCTGAAGATGATTCCCAACTGGGAATCGACTCGACATTTCGTTTCTCGGTAAAGACATCCTCAAGCACTCTGCCTTCCATGTCTTTGCCAACAGGCAAGCCAAAGTGGTGCAAGATCGTTGGGGTGATATCCAGCAAGCGAGCGCCGAAGACCAGTTCGTCTTTGCAGAAACCTTCGCCCGACGCGATAAAGACACCTTGAGGCCGGTGCCAGATGGTGATCCCCGCCGGGACGCGCGGCGTGAACTTGGGGCGCAGATGGTCGCTATGGAAGCCGTGGTCTGAGACGAGCATCACGGCTGTTTCCGGTCCAGCGAGTTGAAGCAATCTTTGGAGCATCAGATCGTGGAGACGGTACGCACCGTTTACCACCTCTTTGTACATCTCGAAGTCGTCTTGCGGGATTCCCTGATCTTGGGTGGATGGTAGTGCATGAACTGGTGACAGATCTCATCGATGGTTCGGTAATAGACCGCAAAGAAATCCCACTCGGGGTCGATCTCCATCAATCGCACAGCAGCGTTGTGTGCCGAGAAGGCTTCCGAGAGGCGTTTGGCAAGTTGCAATAAACGCTGGTCTTTCGACTGATCGACCTTGGGTGCGTTGGGAATGAACAGCCGAATCACATAGTCAGGATCGATATCGTGGGGGCTGATGCGGTCTTCGTTCAGGAGTTCTGCGAGATCATCAGGCCAGTAGGTACCCGGATGGGGCGGGGGCCAAGTCGCTGGATCCGAATCGGCTGGGACCTCGGGGACGTGGCAGTACATGTTCGAGACCATCTTGCCAGGAATGTCCCGTTCGCCTTGGGTCGCAAACCAACTGACAATGTGGCTTTTGAGTCCCCGCTCGGCGAGCATTTCCCAGACCGTTTTGCATTTGCGCGTGGCGGCAGAGACCGGAACGATAGCCCCCGATTGAGGCTCGACTTCGGTAAAGCCTGGGACACCGTGGTGATAAGCCATTTTGCCGGTGGCGATCGATGTCCAGAGCATGGGAGAAAGCTGAGGCTCGAGAGTCGTCAGGTTACCGCTAGCGCCTGAGTTGACGAGGCTTTCGAGGGCCGGCATTTTGCCCGCGTCCATCAGGGGATGGATCAGTTTCCAATCAGCCGAATCCCAACCGACAAGGAGTAGTCTTTTCTTGGTCATCAACGGTATTTTTTTGATATAAACGATCAGACAGATCGGACAGAGCGGACAGATCGGACAGATCGGACGGATCGGACGGATCGGACAGATCGGACAGATCGGACAGATCGGACAGATCGGACAGATCAG
>JAJTEK010000196.1 GCA_021299695.1 Pirellula sp.
GCCCGGTCGCAATTGCAAGCCGGCAACTATGCGTCGGTACTGGAGCTCTCGAGTCAGGCCAACCAAGCCGCCCAGATCGCCATCCAGCGCGTTGAGCGAGAGGTACAAAAGCGACGCATCGACGAGCAGCAGCGCGCCGAACGCTTGCGTCGCGAGCGCATGGCCGCCGAAGCCGCGCGCACAGGGACGATCATCCTCGGAGGCAGGGGTCCATCGTCAAGCGGCGGCTCGATCTTCGGATCCGGAGGCACTTTTGGCGGCGGCGGACCCTTCGGCGGTGGAGGCGGCGGTTCTTTTGGTGGTGGCGGCGGCGGTGTCTCGAACAACAATTCCGGCTTCGGCCGCTCGGGTTGGTAGCTGGCGCAGGTTGGCTCACGCGTAAAGGAAATCGCCTGGATACATTCCATAACACGATGGCGGGGGACTGGATTTGGTTTTTTTCAACCGTAGCATGGCCCTCCGAGGCCGTGCGTGTACGTGAGGAATCGATCACGACCATTGACAAACGGGTCGCAGCCCCGTTTTACGGGCCGAGAGGCGTTGCTTGTCTGCTCGAACCCAAACGCAGCTTCCTGGCGGGCTAATTTAAATCCGCCCAACCGCTTGCGCTGGCTGGCTCACCGACAGGCGGGGGATTGTTTTGCCAATCCCCTATGCTATAATCGGCCCAGTCCCGACGTGCAATTTCCAAGCGATTCAACTGCATAGGCCCAAAATTATGATAGGAATCATGGTAAAGGCGGTAATCGTTTCTTTACTCGCAGCGGGAATGTCATGCTGTTCGCTGGCGCAACAACAAGAGTCTCCCCTCTCAATTCTAGAGCATTTTGAGGCAAATCGACTCGCGATTAGGAACTACGATGTTGCATTGACACTCCGGATCGATGAATTTACGAAAGACAACGATAATCAGACGGAAAAAGAAATGAATCAACGGGTTCGCTGTCGAATCATTGTAGACTGGGATTCGCAGAAATTTTTCTATGTGTCAGAGAATCGCATAAGCGACACAGAGAGTAGCAAAAAACAATATTTTGCCACATGCTTTAGCGATGGGCGTATGACTTGGCAGGTTGATCACTCGGCAACCCCTTCAATGCGGAAATGTGACGCGGCTAGATTTCTAGCAAGTATCATTGTCATTGATCCGACTATCGCCACCGTAGATTTCGGAAGTGGAAAAACCCGCGAACAAGAGAGTGAGGAACTTCTATTGGGATGGCAAGATAGTAGAGGTATACGACAGCCTGACGGATCATTGTCGGCATTCCTCAAGTTCGGGAATTCGGAAAACCGCTTTCAAAGCAAGGTCATTTTTGATCCGTTTTCATCGATGCCTGTTGATGCCGTTGTCGACCGCTTGAATTCGAAAAACGGAGAGTTGCTTCACAATGTTGTTAGATCCACCCCTCGTTATGAAAAATGCAAAGGCGTTTATAGGCTTGCTAGTTTTTCATCCATTGAAAAACTACTATCGGACAAGGCGAGCGGAGTTAATCCTGACGTGGATTTGATTACTAATTGCGAAATCAACTGGCTGAAATTTAATGATGAACCCTTCGTTTTTCCGGAAAACACGATTGCCAGCTTCGATTTAAACGTCGCAAAAACCTTGCTCGTTACTTCATTTCCGAAGGATTGAAATTGATGCACTTACTTATTTTCCCACTTCTTTTTATTGTGTTCTATCAAGAGTCTCAACCGAAACCAGACGTGCGGCTCTATGAATACGATCTTTTGACGCTAAATCTATTGAATACCGAGAGGTTTTCACTTGGCGATGTAGAGGAAGGTGAGTTGATAGAAATCCAAGTACTTGTTCGCAATCGCACCAATCAAAAGCTTTCTATTGGCAAAGACTTGCGGACGGGGAAAGGTTTTAAAATAGTTGAGCCAATTTTGATACCGGAAGGAGACACAGGTTTGCTGAGAGGCGAACTGCAAGTGAATAGTGAATTCTTAAATGCCAAAGGTGAATTCGAGGTCGGTATCGGAGTCACAAAAGAATGCACCATTTTTTTGAAATTTGAGGGCAACATCAGCGGTGTTGCTCGCTTTGAACAGGAGAAGGTTTTCAAAAGAATCAGTCGAAAGGAAATGTCCCATCAGGAAATCCGTTTTCGTCTCCCCCTGGAGCTTTCAGAAGACCAAGATCTAAGCAGAATCAGGTTCGATGCCGATCCTCAATTTGCCTTTACTAAATTTAATATTGTGAGGGATGGTGATAAAACGTGTGTAGAGGTGTCTTTCCCACCGAGGATGCTTGAGAAGAAGATGTATCAGGGCAATCTGTATGTGTCCAACGCTCAAGGCGCGATTAAGCGATCAACGAAACTCTTGGTCGAGCGAGTAGACGACATCCAGGTTTTGCCTCATGTTGTCGTGTTCAAAAGATCTGTGGACGGTTCAGAGTATATCGGCGAAGCGATTCTTCACTGTGGCAATGTCGCTTGCGATGTCACAGATCTTCGTCTAGACCTGTGTTTGCCTGCTAAAGCAAAGTTAAACCACAGGCTTGAGAAGCTTCGTAAGGATACCGCAAGAATCTATTTTACGATCACCCCAGAGATCAAAGAGTCGTTCGATTTACGAAACGACGAATTTGAGGTTGTTGCCACAGACGGATTAAAGGAGTTCGACACGACATTCAAAGTGTTTTTTCCTCAGTGAAGTGTTTTACTGACCTGTGCTTCAGGGCTGTCAAGACTGGGCCCGATGCTACTTTCGAAGTGGACCCCATTATTCGGACCACGGGCGGCCCCGCGTTAGATAGCGGCCGCTGATCTGGCGGAACCTCCGTAAACGTTCCAATGCTCTCGGCTTGAAGTGCGTTCGCCATTCCGTTGTCGGTGATGTTGGAAAAACTCGGGGACTGTCCGGGAGTTTTTTGTGTCCTAGCATTTCCTCAGGGGTTGGCCGAGTCGTTACCGGGACCTTCACGCACGTCCGAGGCGGAATCCTGCTGATCAAGCTAGCGGGGCTTGCAGAGCCCCTGGGGGTGACTTCGAATCATTCGATCTATTCTGCCGACCGCTTGGACTTTGTGCCAGCCGGAGAACTTCGCGTTAAGGAAACGCTTCGTAATCTCGATGGCGACGTTCGGATCGAGTCGATCGAGCAGCTCGGTAGCGAAGAACGTGTCTACAACCTCGAGTTACAGATCACCATTTCATGATTCCTCTAGTGACCTTGTAACCGCCGACAATGGTCGAGCCGCCATACTCCCGAGCTAATCGCATGAGCGATTGGTGAAACCCACAGTTCGGAAATGCAGATTCCACTTTCGCAATCGCTGAGCGACTCAGGCCCTTGCGCATCCAACCCTGCGTCGCATCAATCCAATCGCCCTTTCGACAAGCCTCGATGAGCTCTTGATGATCCCCTCGGTAACGAAATATCTTGTGATGCCAGTGGATTGCCCCGCGTAAAGCGTCCGGATCCAATCCCCAACCGTATTTCTGGTTGTCCTCGAGAGCAACAGCTTCGGAAGGTTCAAGATAGGCCAAGGCATGATCCGTCCAAAGGCCTATTCCAAAGGCCTATATCGTGATAGACGAATGCCGTCTCGACCAGCGGCTCGAGCTCGGGGGATTGATCGAGGAAGTGCATTGCATAAGTGATGGTGCGGTACACATGATTACGGTATCCATCGTAGTCCTTGCCAATCAACGATCGGTAGGGTTCAAAAAGTGTCTCCACGCGCAAGCGATTTGTTTTGATGAGAATGTCAGGCATAGGTGAGCTTTTTAATGGCGATCCTTATAAATACTCTCTGCTTTGATCACCCGGCGGTTTGGTGGATTTCCCGACAGGTTCGACCTGGGAGCGAGGACGGGCCTGACGATCTTACCGTCCAAGTTTTCGAAAACAGGATCGCCGGATCAGTGGGTGGCAGAGCCAAATCCCACATAACAGGCCCAGTAGGATTCGAACCTACGACCTACGGATTAGAAATCCGTTGCTCTATCCAACTGAGCTATGAGCCCAAACCTGCTGATCCGCTAGTGTACCTTCGCATCCAAGAATAGAGAAGGCAAAGGACCAAAAGAGGTTCGCCCCATAGAGGGATTCGGTACATTTTCTCATTTCCCAATCCCAAGTGTCCCTGCAGGACTTGCCCAATCGGGGTTCCGTTGCTAAGCTAGCCCCCCCTTGACTTATTCGAACTTAGTACAAATTCCATCAGGACCTTTTCCACAGGGGTGTTTTTCGTGGGTGTAAAGAAAACAGGACGCGGGCGAAGGAAAATCGGGCGCAAGAAACGACGAATGCGAGCCCGAATCCGACATCGCAAGAAGTAGTTGTCCGGGTTTCGACCCCAAGACACTTCAATTTCTAACCTATTGCCCCCGATCCGATCGGAGGGCTTCTAGCCATCGGGTTGATCCCGAAAGTGCCCTATTTGGGCTTTTCTGCTCAGCAGTTTCCGAGTTTTTGCATCGCAGGCTACCGCTCAAGCGGTACTTGAGGCGACGATAGTGGCTAACCTTGCCCGCAAACGAGTCAGAGTCCGACCTTCCAAACTGCGGAAGGCGTGATCACCGGACTGTCGATCCGGAACTCCTCAAGAGCCTCGGTTTTCCGTCCCCGCGGTTTTTCCCGCCTCGCTGCCACGAATATCCGGCACGAATAGATTACCCAGCCGTCTTGAGTTCTCCAGTTGTCCCTGAGTGCCCAGCTGGCGATTTCGCCAATTTTAGACAGGTTTTCTTGAGGTTTTGACCCATCGGGAAACTATACTACGTCTCCATTGCTTGTCCGTGCCGATGACCAAGCACGATGTCAGGGATTCTCTTATGGGGCTTAACGTGCAAGTTTCAAACGTTTCCAAAGTGCAACCGAACCGAGTCTCTCCCTCGAATCTGTTGGTTTTGCCTTGGCTGATCGCTTCTCTCTGGGTCTGCGGCCTAGCCCAAGCCCAGGATTCTGCCAATCCCACCGACAATGGATTGGGCCTTGGCGGGCGTAAGCTTGCTGACGGAGTTTTGACCGTCATCCCGCCAGACCAAAACGCCGAAGATACGGCACTTGGACCCTTTGATCTGGAGTTTGTCGCCAAACATCCGGAACTCAACTGGACCGGTCCGGACTTCCCCAACAATCAGCCAAATTTCGCCTCCCCCGCAGAGACCTTACTCTACCAATCCAAGAACGTGACCTTTCGTCATCCGGTTTGGGGGCTGGAGTTCGCCTTCAAGCCCATGCGGCTGATCGAT
>JAJTEK010000197.1 GCA_021299695.1 Pirellula sp.
TACCGCATCGAGGATCAAAGCGTCGTCATCGATGCCCCCACCGAGGTCCGCGTCGCTGGCCTCTACGTCGTCACTCGCGACCAATCCCTCCGCCAACGCTTGGCCGAAAAAACCACGGCGCTGGACCAAAGGGAAAAAGAGCTGGGTTTCGATCCCATCGGCAACCCCGAAGATCGCAAACGCCTCGAACGCTGGGTCGATTGATCCGAATCCCTCCCCCACGCTTCGCTCCACTCGCAACCCACAAAGCGACTCTCATCGGATCTCGATCGGATCTCGATCGGAAAAACCCAGATGACAGATTCGCCCAATCGACTACCATAATTCCGGGCCCGCCCACAATTCCGGGCCCACCCGCGCTATGCCAAGTCCACCCTCCCCTGAATTCCCCAAAAGATCCCTCGCTGCTGAACCCATGAATCGAATCACCGCAAAACGCAACCCCGCAAAGCCCTCCAAACACTCCACCCCTCGATACGCTCTTGGCACGGCCCTAGCAGCACTGTGCCTGCCAAGCCTCGACCTCTTGCCGACCCAACTCGCATATGCCCAGGACACCGCACCGGCTCAGCAGAGCAACGAAGCAGACTTTGTCGCCGATGTCCGGCAACTGACCTTCGAGGGCTCCCGCGCCGGCGAAGGGTACTTCAGCCGCGATGGCAAGCAAATGGTCTTCCAAAGCGAACGCGAGGCAGGCAACCCCTTCTACCAAATCTATCTGATGGACCGCGAATCCGGAGACGTCCAAAGAGTCTCCCCCGGCCATGGAAAAACAACCTGCGCTTGGATCCATCCCGATGGCGATCGGGTCCTGTTTGCCTCGACCCAATTCGATTCCCAAGCGACCTCCAAGCAGCAAGCGGAACTCGACTTCCGCGCCTCGGGACAACAACGACGCTACGCGTGGGATTACGACCCTGAGTTCGAATTGGTCGAATGGAACCGCAAATCAGGAACCTACAAAAAACTGACCGAAGCCCTCGGGTACGATGCAGAAGCTTCCTACAGCCCAGATGGCAAGCTCATCGCCTTCTCCTCGAATCGACAAGCGTACTCCAAACCCCTAAGCGAGCGTGAGCAAACCCTCTTCGGAAACGATCCTGCCGTCGCCTTGGATCTGTATGTCATGAATTCCGATGGAACGAATGTTCGCAGAGTCACCGATGTGTTCGGTTACGACGGCGGACCCTTCTTCTCGCCCGATGGCAAGCGGCTCTGTTGGCGACGCTTCAGCGAAGACGGAGCGACGGCCGAAATCTACTCGGCCAACATCGATGGGTCGGACGCCAAGCAGATCACGCGGCTCGGAGCCATGAGCTGGGCTCCGTACTTCCACCCCTCGGGCGATTACATGATCTTTGCGACCAACCTCCAAGGTTTCGCAAATTTTGAACTCTACATCGTCGACGCCGCAGGGACCAAAGAGCCAGTCCGAGTCACCTCCACCGATGGCTTCGACGGACTCCCCGTTTTTTCGCCCGACGGATCCGAGTTGGCCTGGACGAGCAACCGCACCGCTGAGAAAAAATCCCAGATCTTCATCGGCACTTGGAACGACGCGCAAGCCCGAAAATCGTTGGGCCTGGGAAAAACCCCAGGAACCCTCGATGCCGACGCGCTCGGACAAGTATCGAGCTTGGCCTCCGAAAATGCGAAAGCCAACGACAACGACTACAAAGCCTCCGACGTCGGACGCCATGTCGATTACCTCTGCCGACCCGAGCTCGGAGGACGACTCACGGGTACCGACGGCGAACGCCTCGCTACGGCCTATGTCGCTAGCTACATGTCCGAACTCGGACTCGCTCCGGCCGGAACTGACACTTTCTCGATGCTCCTCGAGAAAACCAAGCTTCTAGAGAAAACCAATCTCAACCAGAAAACCGATTCGCCTTCGGCACCCAACCTCGACGAATTCGGCAAGTACTTCTTCCCGTTCCCCTACACCGCAGGAGTCGAACTCGCAGGGAACAACACCCTCAAGTCCGCCGAGGTCTCATGGAAGCTCGACGAAGACTGGAGACCGCTGGCGTTCTCCAAGTCCGGTGAGGTCGAGCCCACAGGCGTCGTCTTCGCCGGTTACGGCATCGTGGCTCCCGCCGACGAAAATCAAAAAGAGTACGATTCGTACGTCCATTTGGATGTCGAGAACAAGTGGGTGATGGTCCTTCGGCAAATGCCAAGCGACGTGACGCCCGAACGCCGACAGCACTTGGCCCGCTACAGCTCTCTTCGATTCAAAGCCATGGTCGCACGCGATCGGGGAGCCAAAGGTCTTATCGTGGTGAGTGGACCCAAGAGCGGTGTCCGCCAGCAATTGGTCCCTCTCCAAAACGATGGCTCACTCTCTGGCACCAGCATCGCTGCGATGAGCATCACCGATGCGCTCGCCTTGGAATGGTTCGCCAAAAGCGAAGATAAACTCGAAGACCTTCAAACCGAGTTGGACAAAGGCGAAATGATGATGGGCTTCGAACTACCCGATGTCCAGGTCGCAAGCTCGATTCAAGTTCAGCCGATCAAACGCACCGGCTCGAACGTCCTGGGAATCCTCAGAGCCTCCGACGATCCGAACCAATCGGCCGAATCGGTCATCATCGTCGGAGCCCACATCGATCACCTCGGGGCAGGCGGCAACAGTTCTAGCCTCGCACGCGATGAGGAACGAAGCGGTATCCACCGTGGGGCCGACGACAATGCCTCGGGGGTCGCTGCCATGCTCGAAATCGCTCAGTCCCTGGCTAGCCAAAAGAAAGCCGGCAAACTTGCTCTCAAACACGATATCCTCTTTGCCGCTTGGTCCGGCGAAGAGATGGGACTCCTCGGTTCGGCCTATTTCGCCGACCATTTCCATGAAATCTACCCGAACATGAAAAAGCCCGAGGGGAACAAGCTCTACCCGACGGTCGCCGCTTGCGTGAACCTCGACATGGTCGGTCGACTGCGGGAAAACCTGGTCCTCCAGGGGATCGGCTCATCCCCGTACTGGAAAGGTGAAATCGAAAAGCGCAATGCGGTCGTCGGATTGCCCATCACGCTCCAAGCCGATAGCTATCTGCCGACCGACGCAAGCACTTTTTTTCTCAAGGGCGTACCGATCTTGTCGGCATTTACCGGGTCGCACTCCGAATACCACACACCGCGCGACACGCCTGAGCTGCTCAATTACGAGGGAGCGGCCAAGATCGCTAAGCTCGTAGGGCTCATCACCCGCGCGCTTGGAACGACACCCAATGCTCCCGAGTACACCGAGCAAAAAGCCCCCGAGAACCAAGGAGCCCGAGCCGCGATGACGGCTTATCTGGGTTCGATTCCCGATTACGCCCAAGGCGACATCCAGGGGGTGTTGCTCTCTGGGGTTTCCAAAGACGGGCCTGCTGCCAAAGCAGGGGTTTTGGCCAAAGATGTGGTGATCGAACTGGCAGGTCGCAAAGTCGAAAACATTTACGACTACACCTATGCGATCGAAGCGTTGAAAGTAGGCCAAGAGACCGAGATCGTCGTCAAGCGAGGAGCCCAGACCCATCGGTACAAAGTCACCCCCCAGTCGAGGCAGTAGTTGTATAGCGCCAACCTCGCGTAGCCATCCGCTGCCAAGCGGTGGACAGCGGCGCGAGTAAAGCCTCCACCGTCTGGCGACAGGTGGCTACGTGCCACTTGTAGCCATCCGCTGCCAAGCGGTCGACAGCGGCGCGAGTTAAGCCTCCACCGTCTGGCGACAGGTGGCTGCGTGCCACTTGTAGCCATCCGCTGCCAAGCGGTCGACAGCGGCGCGAGTTAAGCCTCCACCGTCTGGCGACAGGTGGCTACGTGCCACATGTAGCCATCCGCTGCCAAGCGGTGGACAGCGGCGCGAATTAAAGCCTCCACCGTCTGGCGACAGGTGGCTACGTGCCACTTGAGTTCGCCGAAGGCGCAATATCGTTGAACCCGCAGCCAACGGCGAGGAACTTCAATAAGCCCGCCAGGATGCTGCGTTTGGGGCTGAAAGGTAGGCGCAAACTGTATCGCAATATACGATATACGGGGTCGGCATTCGAATCTTGCCATTGGAGCGGCTTGTCCGAATGGAATTGAATTCATTTCGACGAAAAGACCGTGTTCACATTCTCGACATGATCGAGGTTGGACTTTTGGACGAAAGGTCAATCAAATGGATGCTGCATCTACACTTCGAACCATTGCCCGCGAAAAGCTAGATGGTGTTGTTTACGCTACTTCTTCTATAAGCGATTCGCGTACCACAATTTGTGTGTATGGTGATCCTACAGGCCTTCGCAGCTTTGCCTTCAAGCTACTCAAACTGGCTGAACTAAATCAGTCTGAACTGGATGAACGGTCATGCCCCAACTCCGAGGGAGTACACGTTCACCTTGATCATTCACTCGGACTTTGCTCGAATTCTTGTGAATTGATCGTAGGGCGGTCTGACGCCAAAGGAACTGGTGACGATAAGTGGATTACTGGTACTTGGATGTCGATTGAGGTCAATCCGTCTACCTTGGCGTGAACTCCTGCATACAGAAGCAACGAGTCGATATCTGCAGAAATACTGTCATGGAAGTACATGGCAAGGTTTGGATCGATGTCGCCGTAAAAATCGCAACCATCCGAAATGTCGCGTTCGGCGCCACCGGAGATCTTAATTTTCATCGGAGACGATCCGCAAGCCGCTTTTTGACGTCAGCCCAATCAGAGAGCGCGTCTTCTCCGCTCTCAATCGCCGCCACGCGTTCGGCAACAACGCTTCGATGCCATTCCGGTGGCGCAGTAGCGGGATCTTCGGTCGTTAGGCGTTTCCAAAGTAGTTCCATTGCGACAATCTGCTCATCGCGAGAAAGCCCGCCGATTAGTGTTTCAAGTGACATAGTTACCTCCGGAAACATCTTAGCATCGCGTTGTTCTTAGAGCAATTGCTTGACGTACCATATCCTGCGTAGCCGCGACCACATACTCGCTCTTGTCACCGAAGATCTCGAACGCTTCGTCGAGGATCGGTCGCAACTCCGGGAAGATCGGGCAACTGCGAATGCCACGACCCTCGTGATGCTCGACC
>JAJTEK010000198.1 GCA_021299695.1 Pirellula sp.
AAAACCGTAGCATTGGCAATCGTTGTCCGGGTATTCAGAGAGACGGGTTGACGACGATAGGGAGGAAGGAAATCCGTCGAACCACGCGCCACCCCGCACTCCCCGTTGAGACGATCCACTATTGTTGTAAAGATCGTCGGAGGTTTCTTCCCACTCAAAAACATTCCCTCCGAGTCCCATCACTCCGTAGGGGCTAAGACCGCCTGTTTGATATACATTCGCTGGGCCCTGGCTGTACAGTTGGTCGTAAACCGCAGTACCTGCGATCGTACCAATTGGCACCGCGGTCGGAGTCGTATCGCTACCGGACGGATAAATCCAATAGCCTCCTCCCCCGGGCTTGTTCGGATCGAAGTATGCCGCCTTGTACCATTCGTTAGTACTCGGTAACACGTATTTCGCTAGCCTGTTGCGGTACTGATTCGATGGGTCGTAGCCAGGGTCACTGATGTTCCACAATGCGATGTTATCGTTCACGTCGCTGGTAAGGAAATTGTAAGCGGGTGCTTGTCCAGTGCTGGTGTTTAGCCAGTTTACGAAGCGTGCCGCTTGGTTCCAGGAAACTCCAGAAGCGGGTTTGTCAGGACCGTTACCTCCAAACGCACTCAAGTCAGCAAATGGGATTACCTGCGAATTCGGCGTACCGAAATTTGCGTTATACTTGGTGATCATATCTTGGTTGACTTCAAACTTCCCAATGTCGTAGGTGTACCCCACGCTCCCAGCGGGATTTGGATCACCGGCCGCGTCGTTTGCATTGCCCGGATCGCCGATCGGCACAAACTCCATAGTGAAACTATTGCTGCCTGTACCAAAGGTCACGATTCCGGCATGGGTAGGTGCCACCATGATACCGAGTGACATCAATGCGAGTGCGACTCGCGGAAGGCATATTTTCATCTTTACTTGCCTCTACTTGAAAAAGTGAACTTATATTATTCGCCTCTGATCTCCATAAGGAGATATCGGAAGTGGGTATTTAGAATAGGCCCAACGGCCAATCGGAATGGACACAATCAATCCGCATGAGGGTGTAGGTTCTGCTACGTAATGTCGTTTGTAGAATCCATTAAAACTATCGAGGGATTACCTAAAGCCGTATGGTGGCTTTCGCCACGCCGGATTGGCTTCAACGGGAATTGCCGTATCAGCAGAATTCGTAGGTTCTTTTAGGGTCAGAGAAATTTCCTTGTTAATGGTGTTGTACGGTTTTACAGGTGCTTCCGAAGCTTCTACCTCGCTTCGTCTGTTCGGTCTTTGACTGAGGCGTCTCCAGACATGCAGATGTGCGCTCTACGAGCCACACCCTCTGGCATGCTGGACGAAGTTCGATGCAGGAGTTCTTCACGAGTGCGGTTGCGAAAGAGGAAGAGATGGCCGCCCAGTGGATCTTCGGCCAGGAGATTGGCGACGATTCCCGAGAGCCGATCGAAGCCTTTGCGCATGTCGGTGGGCTGAGTGCAGGCGTAGATCTTCAGATGAGGAACGAGGCCGATCATGACTGGCGGTTGGCTCCCAGTGTGATCAGAACCTGGAGAACAGGCTGAAGAGTCATGGGATCGGTGGGGATGTGAAGTACCAAGCCGCCTGGTAGATCGACTGTGACTTCGGGTGTTATCCCCTGCAGCTGTAGCGGAATGAACTGAAGCGAGTTCTCGGCAAGCCTAGCATCCGCGAGATTCTTCAGTTTCTTCGGTTTGGAATGACTCGCCAGTTTCCGGCGCCGGAAGTAGAAGGAGTGGACGGGGAATTGGTGGTTTGCGCAGAAGTCAGCGACGGAGAGGTTGCTGACTGAATGATCTTGAATCCACCGGGCCCACTGATCTGGCTGAAAGCAACATCGAGGCATGGCATGAACATCGCAGACCAGAAGGCCAGCAGTATCCCATCCCCGTCAACCTGTATTTCGCCGTACACCTACTTTAAATCGAAGGTTGTCGTCTAGACAATGCCACCGATGTTGTTGATGCCATTGAACACATTGTTCGCTCGGCTCAGCGATGTGGCGTTGTTGCCGTAGAAGACGATCGATGTCGGAAGGGCGGTATAGCTGCCACCTGTCCGCACGCACTTAGAGTTGAAGTGGGATGAAAGATTTTTTACCTTCATCAGGGTGTTATTGGCCACACCGAAGGCAGCCCCATTACTCCCAACATTGTAGTAGATCTCGCCAAGACCGGCTCCACCGAAGCCTTGTAGGAAGCCGTAGGTCGTGGGGCCGGTGGCGCTCGTGCTCCAACCGAGACCTGAAGTGGTCACCCACACTCCAAGGGCCGTGGCCAGCGATTGGCCGTAAGTGTTCCAATTTGAACCCGACATCGCGGCCTTGACGATCAGGAAGTACGCTGCAACTTGTGTTCCCGTGGCACCATTTAGATTGCCGAACAAATTGGGGTATGTTCTGCCGAGCCATGTACCCAGGGCTGTACTCGCGTAGCTGGATAGGAGCGTTTGGCCATTATTGCTTGCCCAAAATTCCACAGTCGCGGCCTGGCCGCTTCTAACAACCTCGTATGCCGTCGCGCAAGCCGTGCCTATTACCAGTTTCTCAAAGTTGCCTCCGCTGGTGCTGGTGATCGTTGCCGTCAAGCCTGGGCCGGAAGCTTGGACCAACAGAGTTCCGGTGGTCGCCCCGTTCGCGATGATGATCGTACCTTGGTTGGTGACGATCGTAGTCACCCCTTGCGAGGGATTGCTCAGCGTCGCGATAAACGTGTTACCTTGAAACGATGTCACTCCGCTCAGTTTCAGCGTGGTGGTGTTGATCGTGTCGGTGACATAGGCCGTGGCACTAGGAACACTTACGAGCAAAGTTTCGAAGTTGCCTCCGGTGGCACTGGTGATCGTTGCTGTCAGGCTCGATGGATCAAGATAAACGTCTTCCGTGTTGCCCGATGCAATTACAAGGGTGCCGGTGGTCGCACCATTCGCGATGGTGATCGTTCCTTGGTTGGTAACGATTGTGGTCACCCCCTGGGAAGGATTGCTCAGCGTTGCGGTGAAGGTGTAGTTGGCGATTGCGCCTTCGACCACTGTCGAGGCACTTAAGCTCACGGTGGTGATGTCATTGTCGATGATAGTGGTTGTTACCGTTCCGACAGTTACAGTCGCCGTCGTGCTGCTGAGCGTCACGGTGAATCCCTCCGTGCCTTCAACGATTGCGTCGTCGGTGGTGGGCAGGGCGAATTGCACGAGGATCGAGCCCGATGCGACTGTCGAGCCACTGTTGTTCGTAACCGTCACGTTGATGGTTCCGTTATCGCCCTGACTTGTAGTAAAGCTCAGGCCACTGGTTAGGTTGGCCGCACTCAGCGCCGTGAAATCAGCGCCTTCAGTGGCCGTGCCCGAGGACGTATCGAGCGTGAAGCTAACGCTCGCGCCCGCCGCTATGGACACACCATTCAAGGTTACTATGTAGGGTGTGGTTAGCTCGCCTTCAATCACCGCCGCCGGACCACTCAGCGTGATATCCGCTGTCGTTGCATCAGTGATCGTCGTGGTCACCGACCCCGTGCCTAGCAAGCCTAGGCTCGGTGCCGAAATCGCGGTGGTGAAGGTCTCGTTTAGCTCGTTCACCGTATCGCTCAAAGCGTTGATTTCGAACGAAACCAGGTCGCCGGTCTTGGCTATGCCGCTGTTGTTGGTGATGCTCAAGAGCTTGGTCGTATCGTTGTAATTGACCGTGACGCCCTGTAGTCCGGTAAGGTTGCTGAGGAAAGTCTCGAAGTCCAAACCTTCGGTCGCCGTGCTGCTCATCGCATCAAGGGTCATCGTTGCGGTTTGGCCGCTGGCCAGCGACGCCCCGGCTAAGGAAATCGTGTAGTTGCCGGTGGAGTCTCGCGTTATGGCTGGTTCGGAGATCGTCTGGATTGCCGAGATGGACCATCTAGCATCGAGGACATCAGTGTGCTCCACGTTATTGTTGTTGGTGGAGACCTTATCGTCGGAAATTGTCGTGACGAAAACCGTATTTGCCAGGTCTTGCGTAGTCGCCGTGGGGGCCGTACTGAGGACCGTCACTGTGTAGGTGAGTATTTGCGAGGCTCCCGGGACGAGAGCTCCCAAATTCCATTGGATAGCGCCGTCGGGAATCGCATCGGTGGAGTCGGAGTTGATGAATCCGCCGTTCGAAGCCGACCCACCGACGTAAGATACGTACGAGGTGTTCGGGTCCAGCACGTCATACACGACGACACCGTTGGCGACTGACGTGATATCATCGCCCTTGTTGTTGAACAGATGATTCGCGTCGACCTGGATCGTGTAGGTCAACTGGCTGCCGATCAGGGTATTCGCCGCATCGTCGACCGCCGTCACGCTAGCTGGGTTATCGCTCTTGATCACCGCAAGATCGACGTCAGAAGTAAAGAAATCCCCCACCTGCAGCAGCGGCACGGTTTGATTGCCAGTATTGATGGTGTCGTTGTTCGCCGTCTTGGCGCTGACAAGCCCGGTCTGCACGTTTCCGGTGATACCGGCCGTGATCGTTTTGTCGAGCACGACCCAGATTTCGACGACCGTAGTTTCGCCGGTGCTAAGACCCGAAACGTTGAAGGCACCCTGAATCAGCTCGTTGTTAGTTCCTGGGTTGAGAACCGTCCATGTGAAGGAATCGACCTTCGCGTTGGGGGTGCCGACTTCAATGGTGCCCGGGTCGGCCGTGTCAACGAATGCAGCGATGACACCGTAATTAATGTCGAACCCGAAGTCACTCCCTGATGTTGTCTTCCCAAGCCAGTTGGTCGTGAACTGGATGACCCCGTTCTCCGGAGTGGTGACGCCACTTGTTTTGATTTCGATGAAAAACGGGACGATCTGGCCGAGTGCCATGTCTTTTGGAGCCAAAGAAGTCACGGCGTCCTGGTTGCTGGGCTGGAACGGTGAGGCGTAGACAACGGCGTTGGCGAGGGGATCGGCGGCGCGGCCAGTTGTCACTGGGCCTCCAGCGGTGGTTGTGCCTGGGTAGATGCCACCATGTGCGGCCAGCCACATTTCCGGCGTGATCTTGGAGTAGGCTATACGCTCCGCCGCTGTCCGTAAACGAATTGCTTGCCACTTCGCCCGTCAGGCTGTCATCCGCAGTACCTGCGATTCCGTCTGCGCCTACGTCAATGCCTATAGCAGTGACAAGGAAAGTCGCATCCAGCGAGTCATCGGGATTGACGTACCAGGTGGTCCTGATATCGCCGTTGGCGAGGTTGTCGAGGTCGCCCGCACCGCCATCTGTCACGGTCCATGGCTCGTGGCCTGAGCCTGAGTTGTCACCCAGTGTGTCGTCCAGTGTTCCGAAGACTTCGTCGACGCCTGCGTCTATCACGTGTGAAACTTGAAATTGAACCGTTGATCCGACCGTAAAATTTTTCGCGGAGATGATTGCTGTGCTACCTGGTGCGTAATCGGGTAGGTCGCTGAAGACGCTCGGCGCGTATGCCCCACCCGTCAAAACGACTCTTTCCTCAAACCTCTCGAACAGCAGGGCTCTCAGCTTTCCTCGCTTTTCGGCCTTGTCGAGGTGTTTCCGTAGGGCAGTCTTCTTAAACAATCTTGTGAACGGAAACATCAGATTCTCCTTGAGGATGCAACAGCCGGTTGGTTAACAGGCTCGAGAACCCGAGCGCCTGCAATCGTTAGCCGTCCTCGAGGAATCTCATTATTTATGTTCGCGTGGCATGCCGTTCGCGGCCATCGAGCGAAATTCCAATGCACCGAGGAAGATTCAACCATGCTAAAACATGCAGAGACGATTGAAGAAAACATTCGCAAGGATGATTCGACTCAACGGCTCGTCAGTCGATGTTCGATCGCTCATGTGTGAGCACCAGGACGCGTCTTAGCGGTAAAGCAACTTCTTTTCTGTAAAAGTTGGATGGGTTTCACGGGGTGATGGTCAAGTATTTCCGGCCGGTCTCCCAGTCGTGCGAGTATTCGGTCAGCACGGCTGTGATCAGACGGAGCAGCGATGCTTCGTTTGGGAACAGCGTGGCGACCTGAGTTCTCCGCTTCATCTCCTTATTCAGTCGTTCCAGCAGGTTCGTCGTACGCATCCGCTTGCGGTGCTCTGCCGATAGCTGGAAGATCGTCAGCCCTTCTGGCACGTTCTTTTCTGCCCAATCGGCGAATGATGGTGCTGTGGTCTGGTACTTGGCCACTAAGCGACGCAATTCTTCCTGGGCTGCATGCTGGTCCTTGCTGAGGAAGACCGCTCGGAGATCCTCCGCTGCCTCCTTTCGCATAGGAAGCTTGGGGATGTAATGCATGGCATTCTGCATCAGGTGAAACTGGCATCGTTGCCAAGGAACCGAAGGTAAGACAGCCTTTCTAGCTGCCTGGAGGCCCGAGTGCTGATCACTGACGATGCACTGAACCCCTTTCATGCCACGAGTGAGCAGGCTTTCCAGGAAGGATCGCCAGTGGACTTCCGCTTCGCTCAATGAGCAACTGACTCCCAGAACGCTTCGATGGCCATCCGGAAGAATGCCGATGGCCACTAGCACGGCACAGTCTCTGACGGTGCCGTCGACTCGGACTTTTTCGTATCTGGCATCGAGAACCAGGTACTGGACGCGGGTCCAGCTTGCGGTTTCTCCAGGCATCCAGTTCCTCGTCGAGCAGCTTGGCGGCTCGACTGACCTGCGCACTGGAGACGTCCAGTCCGCAGAGTTCCTTGGTGATTGCTGCAACTTTCCGCGTCGAGACACCTTGGACATACATTTCGGCGAGAGCCAGTTTTAGGGCTCTTTCACTACGTTCGCCACGTTCCAAGGTCGAGGGATAGAACTGAGAATCTCGGGTTTGGGGGATCTGGAGTTGCAGCTTACCGAGGCGGCTTTTGAACGTTTTGGGTTTGAATCCGTTGGCATGGGACCTTCGGCCTACCGCTCGCTCGTAGGGATCAGCCTGCAAATAGTAAGCACGCTCGATCCTCATTGCTTCGTTCATGAGCACCTGGATGGCCTGGGCCATGGCTTCGAAGCCGTGCTCGGAGAGCAACTGGACAGCTTCGTGGGTGGTGTTAGATTGGAACTGGTGGGTCATGGGTCTGGTCTCCTTTTCAGCTTGGTAACTAAAAAGAAACCAATCCTGGCCCACTTTTTCAAGCAGACCGACCGCCCCAGTTCCGTTCTCGTTCGTTCGCTGCGCTCACGAACTCGAACGGAACTGGAGAGCGATGAATTTACAGAAGAGAAGTTACACTAGCTTATTAGCTCCAGCCGGTCCTAATCCCCGAAAGCCGACTTGGATTTCACTCGCTTCGTTGTTTACGTCGGAAAACACAAGATCCTTTCGTAGTCGGGCGAGACAAAACCACACCCACGAACTCTGCGGAGGCTGCTTTTCGGGGCATTTACACTTTCGGAAACGACG
>JAJTEK010000066.1 GCA_021299695.1 Pirellula sp.
GGCTCTAGGATCCGTTGGCTGGGCTCGGGTTGGCTGGGCGCGGGGGCCTGGAGGCTTCGAAGTGCTTGTGCGTCTTGGGCGTTGGCGTGAGGGCCGGTTGCAGGTAGAATTTCCCTAGAGTTTTTGAATCGAACTTGGGTTTTAACTCGACTGCTGCTGCGAGCTGCTCGTCTCGCGCTCCGTTGGACGGCACATCGATTCGATCGCTCTTGCCCGCTCAACAAACCTTCCATCTCTACGTCTAGGGAACCCGCCGAATGCAGTTGAAATCACTTTGGTCGAAACGCTCTTGGTGGACTGCGGCTCTCGGGCCGATCCTGGCCTGTGGGTACACACTATCGAACACGCCTAGCGTCCTTGGGCAGGAATCGGCTCTCAAGGCCTCCGAAGCTTTGGGGCTCGAAGAGGCTTTGGCTCTCGCCGGAGAGAATCGCAGCGAGCTTGAAAAGGTCCTCTCTGGGGTTCAAGCCTCGCAGAGGGAATCGGCCGAGTTCCTCATCGCGAACATGCCTCCGAGGGACCTGAAGAGTCTCAAAGCGGATTTTCTTCTGAGCGAGATCGAACAGGCCCACGACGCTCTGCAGAAGGCTCCGTGGAAGGACAAAATCCCCAAGGAGATATTTCTCAACAACATCCTTCCGTATGTGAATATCAACGAACGAAGAGACGCCTGGCGCAAGGACTTTCGCGAACGATTCGCTCCCTTGATCGAAGGTGCAACGACACCGGCTCAGGCCGCCGCAATGATCAACCAGAAACTCTTTCCCTTGGTCAAGGTGAAGTACTCGACCCAGCGAGCCAAGGCGGATCAGAGCCCCTACGAATCGCTGCAATCTGGACTGGCCTCCTGCACTGGACTCTCTGTCCTCTTGATCGATGCATGCCGATCCCTCGCAATTCCTGCCCGGTTCGTCGGTACTCCTCTGTGGTCGGACAACAGCGGCAACCATTCCTGGGTCGAAATCTGGGACGAATCTTGGCACTTTACCGGAGCGGCCGAGCCCAGTGGCGATCAGCTTGACCAAGCTTGGTTCATCGGTCGAGCTTCAACGGCCAAACGAGACGATCTGAAGCATGCGATCTATGCGGTCAGTTTCCAGCGTACCCCGCTGAAATTCCCGATGGTCTGGGACCGTTCCATCGATTACATCAGCGCGGTCAACGTGACCGACCGCTACACCAACATCGGTTTGAAGATCCCCGAAGGGACCCAGATGGTGTCGTTCCGCGTCCTCGACGCGATGAGTTCCCAGCGTCTAGTCGCAGGATTGAAGGTATTCAATCAAGCGAACCAGCTCGTCGCCGAAGGAAAAACCAAGAACGATTCCTTCGATGCGAACGATCACCTGCATTTCTATCTCCAACAAGGGGCCAAGTACCGTGTCGAGTTCGAAGCCCAAGGACAAAAACACCAAGAGGACCTTACCGTCGCGGACCGAAGCGTGTTGGTCGATTGGAAAGCAAGCCTCAAAGCAAACGATACTCCAGCGTCGAACAAACCCTCGGAGGCCGGCCCTCTCGAGGACTTGAAAGCCTATCTGAAGAACCCCATCGACGTTCGGGGGCCTTTGGCCGATCAAACGTTTTCGTCGCAAGCCCTGACGCTCGAGCAGGCCCAAGCCGCCGAGAAACTCTTGATCGACGACCAAATGGCCCGCTTGAGAGAGGCAAGAAGCCAGGAGTTCAAGCAAAAAAGTATTGAGCTCGGTGGCTTGAAGATGCCCTTTGGATACACAGTCTTCGGCGAGAAACCAGCCAATGGTCGGAGCCTGTACATCTCGATGCACGGTGGCGGCGGGGCACCGGCCCAGGTCAACGATGGCCAATGGGAAAACCAAAAGCGTTTGTACAAACTCGACGAGGGAGTCTACGTCGCGCCCAGAGCTCCGACGAACACTTGGAACCTATGGCACGAGGGTCACATCGACGGATTCTTCGATCGACTCATCGAGGATTTCGTTCTGTTTGAGGATGTCGATCCAGATAAAGTCTATCTGATGGGCTACTCTGCCGGTGGCGATGGTGTCTACCAGCTTGCACCCCGCATGGCAGACCGATTCGCTGCGGCTGCGATGATGGCTGGCCACCCGAACGAAACCTCACCGCTAGGACTCAGGAACCTACCCTTTACTATCCACATGGGTGAAAAAGATGGGGCTTATAACCGAAATCAGACGGCTGCGACCTGGAAAACGTTGTTGGCCGATCTTCAAGCCAAAGACCCCAAGGGATACGTGCATTTTGTGAAATTGCATGCTGGCAAACCGCATTGGATGGATCGCCAGGATGCAGAAGCGTTACCTTGGATGAAGGCATTCACTCGGCAGCGTTACCCTGAACGCATCGTCTGGAAACAGGATGACATCGTCGGCCGTCGCTTCTATTGGCTCGGTACCGATGGCCAAATCCCCGACCGAGCACTGGCGGTGGTACAACGCGACGCGCAGAAATTCTCGGTCGAGGAATCCGATCTTAAGGAGCTAACCCTCTACCTCAAGGACGATTTCGTCAACTGCGATCAGCCGGTCGCAGTCGCTTGGAAGGGCCGAGAAGTCTATTCTGGAACCCCTAAACGAACGATCGCTACGCTTGGAGAGACCCTCCGACGGGGCGATCCCAAGGGTGTTTATTTTGCCAAGATCACTTTCAATAACCCAGAAGAGTCGGTAACGAAGTAAATGGGGAACTTTCATCGCGCTGTCAATCGTCCGAGCGGCGAGCCTACCGGTTTCGTACCGAGCCTCCATGCGACCTGGAATTCGAAACTCTTCGGTTGTCTTGTCGCCATCACCTCGATCGCTTGGTCAGGACTTAGACCTGTCGAGGCCCAACAGAGCGCCGAAAGAGCCTCGAGGTCGATCGACTTTGGGCTTGAGATTCGACCGATACTCTCCGAGCATTGCTTCCATTGCCATGGACCCGACGCGGCCCACCGCCAAGCGGATCTGAGGCTCGACGAAGAGGAATCCTCGAAGCTCGTCCGCGAGGGCAAACAAGCCATCGTGGCCGGCTCTCCTGAGCAGAGCGAAATCCTGCGTCGGATCGAAAGCCATGATCCCGATTTGGTCATGCCGCCCCCATCGGCTCGAAAGACCGTCACCCCCCAGCAGCGCGAATTGCTCAAGCGATGGATCCAAGAGGGAGCCGCATGGGGAAACCATTGGTCGCTAGAACCTCCCAAAAAACTCGCCCCTCCAGAGTTTCCCAAGGATGCGTGGGCCAAGTCACCGATCGATGCCTGGGTTCTTGAATCCATGAAACGCCAAGGGTTATCGCCAGCCCCAAGTGCGGATCCTCACACCTTGGTCCGCCGTCTTTGGCTGGACCTCGTCGGCTTGCATCCTGAGCAACGACGGGTTGAGCGATTTATCGCCGAATACAAACTCGATCGCAATCGAGCGATCGAAAGCATGGTCGACGAGTTGCTCATCCACCCAGGGTTCGGGGAGCACTGGGGCCGACTGTGGCTCGATCTGGCTCGCTACGCCGACACCAAAGGGTACGAAAAGGATCTGACAAGGGATCTGTGGCCCTATCGCGATTGGGTGATCCAGGCGTTCAACGACGATATGCCTTACGATCAGTTCACCGTCGAACAACTCGCAGGGGACCTGCTTGAGAATCCCTCTACGGCTCAGCGTATCGCCACGGCGTTCCATCGGACGACCCTGAGCAATGACGAAGGGGGGACCGATGATGAAGAGTTTCGAATCGCTGCCGTGAAAGACCGTGTCGATACGACGCTTCAGGTTTGGATGGGACTGACCATGGGGTGTGCCAAGTGCCATTCGCACAAGTACGATCCGATCGCCATCGAAGACTATTACAAGTTCTACGCGATCTTCAACCAAACCGAAGATGCCGATCGCTACGACGACGAGCCAAAGCTTTCGATCCCCTCAGAGTTGCAACAAGCCGAACTCGAAGGGCTTCAAAAGCAGAGGCAGGAATCGGTCGCGGACCTCGATCGTATTCGGGCCGAATCGCAATCGCTCATCGATGCGAAATGGACCATTGCCCAAGCCGTTTCGGCCACCGCCGAGAGCCAAGCAGGCTTGGTCATCGAACCGGACCGTTCGATCCGTGCACTTGCCGACCGGCCAGCGACCGATGTGTACCAATTGGAGTTCGAATTGCCCCCTGGGCGATACCAAGTCCTGAAACTCGATGCGATGATGGCCAAGGTCCAGGCCCAGGACGCAAGCGAGCGCTTGGGACTCAATGCAACCGACCCGAACTTTGTCATCAACGAACTGCAAGTCTTCGTCAAAACAATCGATGGCAACGAGATCAAGGAACGAAAGATCGCGCTCGGACCGCTCAAAGCGAGCTTCGAGCAAAACAGTTGGCCCCTCAAGGGTGCGGTCGATGAGGATCCCAAAACCGGCTGGGCGGTTTCTCCAAAACAGACGCAGGCCCACTGGGGGATCTTCGAGTTTGCCGAAGCGATCGAGCTCAAGCCCACCGACCGCGTAAGAATCTCCATCGTTCAATCCTACGGCAATCACTTGATGCTCCATCGGTTCCGAGTTTCCTTATCCCGGGAAAAAGAGGATCTGACGGTCGAGGATCTCCCAAGCGTCAAGCTTGCGGCGGGCAAAGTTCAGGAGCTCGACAAGCAGACTCAGGGGCTCATGGGGACGATCCCCAAGCTACCGATCCTCAAAGAGCTCGCAGGAGCCGCCCAACGCAAAACGCGAGTCCACCGGCGCGGTAGTTTCTTGGATCCAGGTGACGAAGTCCCACCTGCCCTTTTGCCACTGTTCGATGCGGGGGACGCCGATGGGCTTACCCATCAAGTTCCCGATCAAGTTCCCAATCGGCTCTCGGCGGCCCGATGGATCGTCTCACCGAGCAATCCGCTTACGGCCCGGGTGGCTGTCAATCGGGTCTGGGCTCAGTTATTTGGACGCGGTCTCGTCGAGACCGAGGAGGATTTCGGTGCAACCGGATCCTTGCCGAGCCATCCGGAGTTGCTCGATACGCTGGCACTTGAGTACCGCGATTCGATGCGATGGTCACTCAAGAGTCTGCTCCGAAGCATCGTGCTTTCGAATACCTATCAGCAAGCTTATGTGTTCGATGAGCTTCGAGCCCAACGGGACCCACGCAACGTTTGGCTCAGTCGGGCCCCGCACTTTCGCCTCAGCGCCGAGGTGATCCGCGATCAGGCTCTTGGGGCAAGTGGTTTGTTGTCCCCGAAACTTGGGGGGCCCCCGGTCATGCCGCCACAACCCGATGGCCTTTGGCGCTCGACTTATTCGGGAGCCAAGTGGTTGACGAGTCCGGGCCAGGACCGATTCCGACGCGGGATCTATACGTTTTGGAAACGCACGACCCCGTATCCCTCGATGGAGCTCTTCGATGCGACGACCCGCGAGGTATGCCAGATACGGCGAATCACGACCAACACACCGCTCCAAGCGCTCGTGACGCTCAACGACCCTGTGTACGTCGAAGCCTCGATCGCCATGGCGATCCGATGGCTGGCGCAGACGCAATCTCCGACCGATCGGATTTCCCAAGGTTTTGCCGCTGCGATGGTCCGGCCGATCGAAGCCTCAGAAGTCGACCGATTGGAAAAATTGCTCGATCGAGCTCGCGAGTACTTTCGCCAGAACCCCGATTCGGCCCGTGCATTACTGGCCGACTATCCAGAAAAAATCGATCCCAAGATCGAGGTCCAAGAGCTTGCGGCCTGGTCGATGCTGACCTCGGCGCTGCTGAACCTCGATGAGTTCCTGACTAGGCCTTAAAAGTTATCCTCTGACGATCCTGTGGAACGCATGCCAAGAAACACCGAATCGGCTATCAATCATATGGCGGCTATCAACAATATGGCAGCTATCAACACGCTGGCTCATGAGCGCTTGTCGAGCGAAACCCGACGCACGTTTTTGAGTCGCCAGGGTTTAGGGCTCGGAGCCGTCGCCTTAGCCATGCTCACAGGGCAAAGTGCGCAGCCCTCGGCGGTGGCTGGCGAAACGCGTCCGTTGGCCCCGAAGGTTCCGCCTCAAAAGGCCCGTGCGACCCGAGTGATCTATATCCATCTTGCGGGTTCCCCATCGCAATTGGAGCTCTTCGATTACAAGCCAGCGTTGAAAAAATTCGATGGCAAAGAATGCCCCAAAGAGTACCTCGAGGGCAAGCGTTTTGCGTTCATCAAAGGGGTGCCCAAGATGCTCGCTCCGATGTTCGCTTTTGCCCAGCATGGGCAAAGTGGGCAGTGGATGTCCGAGCTCTTGCCGGGGTTGGCCAAGCATGCCGATGATGTAGCGATTATCCGTTCGATGCAGACCGACCAGTTCAATCACTCTCCGGCGCAGTTGCTTGTTCATACCGGGCAATCGCGCTTGGGATACCCGACGTTGGGAGCTTGGGCGACCTACGGTTTGGGTTCCGAGAACGAGAACTTGCCCGGGTATGTCGTTTTGCTTTCGGGTGGCAAAACGCCCGATGCGGGCAAGAGTCTTTGGGGAAGCGGTTTTCTGCCCAGTGTGTACCAAGGGGTTCAGTGCCGGACCAGTGGGGACCCGGTCTTTTACTTGTCGAATCCCAAGGGAGTCGACCGGGGGATGCGGCGCGAGGTTTTGAACACGCTCAAGGATCTCAATTCGGTTCATCATCAGCGGCTAGCCGACCCGGAGACTTTGACTCGGATCGAGCAGTTCGAGTTGGCTTACCGGATGCAGGTTTCGGTCCCGGAGGTCATGGATTTAGGAAGCGAGACTCAAGCGACTTTGGATTTGTATGGGGCCAAGCCTGGTTTTGTATCGCAGGCCGAATCGGAGACCGATCCTCGGGTCTTTTACCGAGGGGACGATCCGACGATGGCCAACAACTGCTTGTTGGCACGGCGGTTGGTCGAGTCGGGCGTAAGGTTCGTACAGTTGTTCGACTGGGGATGGGATCACCATGGTTCGTCTCCTGGCGAGTCGCTCGATGAGACGCTGCCGATCAAATGCCAGCAGCTTGATAAGGCCGTTTCGGGGCTTTTGACCGATTTGAAACAGCGAGGGTTACTCGAGAGCACCTTGGTCGTCGTTGGAGGCGAGTTTGGCCGAACGCCGATGTCGCAGAACAACGTTCGCGATACGCCGTCTAAGGGTTTCTTTGGTCGAGACCATCATCCGTATGCGTATTCGATGATGCTAGCCGGTGGTGGGGTACGAGGTGGGCTGTCCTATGGCCAGAGCGACGAGATCGGCTATTACGTCGCCGAGGATCCGGTCACTCCCAAGGATCTCCAAGCGACGTTATTGCATCTGTTGGGTTTGGATCCTTACCGATTTGGCTATGAGTACCAAGGGCTCTTCAATCGGCTTATCGGCCCGACGGACGAAGGCAAGATCCTAACGCGGTTGGTGGTCTAAGTCGGGCTGGATAATTGTGCTGACGTGGGGCTGTTTGTTTTCCCTAACGCTAGTCCACCGCTTGGCAGCGAGTGGCTACAGGGAGCCCGTAGCCACCTGCCGCGCGTAGCCACCTGCCGCCAGGCGGTGGCGGCCTGCCGCCCGTAGCCACCTGTCGCCAGACGGTGGAGGCCCACAAGAGCAACCGGATCTGCCGCGCGTAGCCACCTGTCGCCAGACGGTGGAGGCCCTTCGCCCCAGGGCTTTGGCCGGAGGAGAACTACTTCCAACCGCTTGGCCCCCCTTCGCCCCCAGGGCTTTGGCTGGGGGAGAAGGGGCGGGGGGGATGAGGGGCTGACCGCGCGTAAGGCTGTTTGGCTGTTTCCCTACGAGACAGCACATGGTTAGAACTGGATACCAGTTCGTTTATTACGGTGAGGGATCGCCGCTTGAATCGAAATTGTCTGTTGGCTGAACAAGTCGAAATGACCCTTTTGCGATTCTCCAGTATCGATCCTCGCCACCTGGGTAATGGCCCCGTGATGGATGGTTAATACAGTCCGAAGTGATCTGGCAATTAATAGTCGCGCGGTTGTTCGGCTGTTCGTAGGGTTCGTGCAGCGGTCGGCTGGTAGCTTAATTCAAGCTTTGCACAAACAACCAAGCCACAAGATCAAGTCAAGCAACAGGCAACGCATGGACCGCGGAACGTACCACCGAGCATGGTAGGCTGTTCCGGCTGTTCGATTTTCGTAGGGTTCGTGCAGCGGTCGGCTGTTGGCTTGATTCAAGCTTTGCACAAACAACCAAGCCACGAAATCAAGTCAAGCGACAGGCAACGCATGGACCGCGAAACGTACCACCGAGCATGGTAGACTGTTTCGGCTATTCGATTTTCGTAGGGTTCGTGCAGCGGTCGGCTGTTCACTTGATTCAAGCTTTGCACAAACAACCAAGCCACGATATCGAGTCAAGCAACAGGCAACCTATGGACCGCGGAACGTACCACCGAGCATGGTAGGCTGTTTCGGCTGTTCCCTCTCGCCTCACGCCTCAGGCCTCAGGCCTGTTCCCCGCTGTTCGCCTCACTTCTGCTTCCCCATCGCGTAGTGTGGTCCTCTGGGCACGCGTGTAGCGATGATGAGACCACCTCTTTATTTATTCAAGCCCATCGCATTCCACACCACGATCCGCCAAACGCCGTATGCTGAGCAAATCCTTGATAGACTCTCTCCACTTCTCTGCAATAGCCCCGGTTGCATCGCATCTAAATCTCTAAACTGAAACTCAGTTGGTCGACGAACTGCTGCGGAAGGTTTGGTCGACAGCCAGCGTCATCGTCGGGAATCAGTTTAGTCACTTCGTCTTGGCCCATCACGATACGAAACCACTGTTCTCGGTCTCGCATCACGCGAAACTGCCGTTCGTCGGATGCACCGGCAACATAAGGCAAGTAGACATGGATCGAATGGCGATTCTCCGCCTTACAGCCAAGGCGATCGACGCGACCGGTTCGCTGTTCAATCTGGCTGGGGTTCCAAGCTAAATCATGATGAATCACATATCGGCAGTAACGATGCAAGTCGACTCCTTCTCCCATCACTTCGCTGCAAACCAGGATGTCCGGAAAAAACGGCGTGTTGAACGCTCGCATGAGACGTGTACGCTGGTCGCGGTTGGTCTCTCCGGTCGCCTCTTGAACATTGGCGAGCGTCATTGAGAACCCGTCCTTCTCGTCTACTTGCTCTGAAGAGAGCGTCTCATCGACCTTAATGCGAATAGCACCCGTGGACGTTCTCCTGGCTGCCTCCAGAAACCCTTCTCGCTCTGCCGCAGAACAGCGTCGCACAAAAAAATCAATGAACGCCTCGAACTTACGACGCCAGGAGAACTTTGAGACATCTTCGTGGCTCAACATGATTCCGACCGCTTGCGCGGCGTTGACCGTATCGAGCTGGTGAGTTGGAAATACTCGCACCCAGGTGGTCGAAACCTCGTCTCCGACTATTCAGGCCGTCGCCCGCGTTAGCCAAAAGGAAAAAACGGAGGCTCACCATCCAGAGTGGAAGGCCTCTGAGAATGTAATCAACCGTTTGGGAAAAACGAAACCAAATCGACGCAGTATCGAAGCACAGACCGGTATTCGTGCGACCGCAGTCATTCCCCTTCGAAGTAATCGTGGTCGATCCTTTTGATGGTGTACGTCTGAGACGAGCTTACTCCGACATCGAAGTCGATGAGCAACTGGGAAAGCTTGATTCCATCAATCAATACAATCTTAGCGTCGATCGAAGCAGCATATTCAATCGCTTCCGAAGAGAAACTGCTAGTGGTCAGGAAAACTCCTTTGCGGGCACGCTTGCCAACCAGAGCTCCAACAAACTTCTGGATCTCAGGACGGCCAACAGTATTTCCCCAGCGTTTGGCTTGCAGATAAATCACATCCAACCCAAGCATGTCCTCATTGATGATACCATCGATGCCATTGTCGCCGCCGTAAGAAGTGACAGTACCGGCGTTATCTCCGGGGCCGCCATATCCCATTTTCAGCATAAGATCGACGACCAGCTTTTCGAAGAACGATGGATGTGAACCCTTTATTTGGTTCAGTAGCTGTGATGCCAGGTCATCTCGAAGATTCTTGTAGGCAAGATCCAGCGCCTCTTCCGGCGTCGCTTTTGGTTCCTGAGACTCACTCAGTTTTAGATTCGCATCCGGTTCGTCTGAGGCTTTATCTCGAAACCCTTTGAAAGCTTCGAATTGCTCTAGGTAGGCGATGTTGATTTTCTTTGGGGGGCTCAGAAGAACCGTTTTCCCCTGCTCGCTGATCTTAAATACTCCGCGTCGAACCTTGAGTAGCAATCCGGATCGCTCAAGGTAGATCTTGGCCCAAGCTAGACGATTATAGAATGTGTTGGCAACCCCGCTTGGAAGCTTTTGGTTAACCTCCTCATCCGTCAGATGGAACCTCCCTGCGAGTACATCCCTAGATCCGGCAATTGTGTACTCTTTGCCATCAGAGATAACCTCGAGCAGTGGTAACATTATGGATTGGAAATCGGGAATGGGCATCTTTAGCGTAGGTCCGTAAATCGATGATCAGGGTATCTTGTTTGAATTGGTGAAAACGAAGCAAACCGCACTTCTTCGGTAAACATCGCGATCTTAGCCGTTGGGCAGGGAATCGAAGGAATAGCGTTCTTTCTTTCATCCGTATCGAAGGTTTCTTCAACCGTGATCGACATCGCTCCATGGCCAGAACTGGATTCTGACCTGGGTTAGTCTAAAACTACCTGACTGATCGGGTGCTCGATCGATCTGATACATCACACCTCTAAAGTTCGAGTACTCCGAGGATTTGACGACGTGGATATGGTACTCACCGGGGTTCGCCTCCACGAAAGTCACAATGTCGTGTATCCGGATCTCATCAACCGGCGTGATCGTGTCATTTGGCCCAAAAGCAGGCGACTCACCTACAAATTCAAAACCCATGACAACCTCAATTTTTTCCAGCAACCCATAAGACGGACAACGAAAACAATCACTGGATTGTATCCGAACCAAATCACCAGTGCCATAAGCAACGCCTGACGTTCGTGTCGAACAAGCTGCTCGTCTCACCCAAGACACGTGGACGCGGGTTCCAAAACTGGTAAAATGCCGAATCTGCGAACTTTTGTTGGATTCGAAAGCGCCTGATTTGCTCCTTTCTAATAAAATCAATGGCTAACGATTGATTTCATGATTCGGCCCAGCGATTGACCTTTTCCACATGCCATGAGCGACAAAACACCCGAACAACTCGCGACCGAATGCGAAGGTTTAGAACTCATCGATGATCTCAGGGCTTCCGTTGCGTCAGTTGAAAGCGACCTACAAGACGCACATCTGGAACTGGTCGACTGCAAGCGGTACGTAAGACATGCAAGCATGAATTACTTCCAAGCGTGGATACAAAACCTGAGGTGTGGGATTGCTCAACAACTTTCAGACCTAGTTCGAGGAATTCCGCTTTGGCCGATCGCAGTAGTGTATATCCTTGTCATTACCGTCGGCTTGCTGCTTTTGCGGATAAGCTTACAAGCGATTCCGTTCCTGTCGGGATATCTCGTTACGATCGTGACGGGCACAGCTTTGGTACTGGCGATCATGGCTCTCATTTTTGGACTTATCATCGTTCGCGACGCTCGTAAGGACGCAAGGTCTGTTGCCAAAAGCGCTGACAATTCAATGGCTCTGCTCGAAGAAGCAAGATTGATGCGGTTAGACTCCCGTGGTCGACTAAGAAGTGCGAGGCAAGTTGTGGCAGCACTAGAACAGCAAACGAAAACACAAGCACAAGCCGAACAGGTAGCCAGTGATTCGTCAGTATCCACATCGGTGAAGATTCGAAGGCGTTTCTCAAAGATTTTTTGGCGGAGGCTCTCAGGTGAGAATTGGGAAGGATTTCTTGCTGATCTTTTCAAGGCACATGGATATAGCGTGGAGTTGACCAAGGTCTCCGGAGATCAAGGCGTTGATCTAATAGTCCAGTATTCGAGAGTTCGACTTGCGGTTCAAGCAAAAGGATATTCAGGCTCAGTTGGGAATGCAGCGGTACAAGAAGCTGTTGCGGGACGTATGTTCTACAATTGTACGCATTGTGCCGTGATCACAAACAGCACGTTTACCAAATCGGCACGTGAGCTTGCATCACGGACATCTTGTATTCTCATCGGCGAACCTGAAATCGATGATCTTATCACTGAAGGGCTAAAGCGATACTTCTGATGATAGGGCCTGAGGAACAAGAGATCGAAACCTTGTCGAGAAACAACAGACCAGCATTAACCTAAAATTTTTTATTCGGGATTTCACCATGCCGATCGTGTTTAATTGTCCAACTTGCGGCTCAGAGTTGCGAGCACCAGACGAGTATGCAGGAAAGTCAGCGAAATGTAAAAATTGCCAGAGTCGATTAACAATACCTAGTTCCCAGGAACCGGAGATACTACTCGATTCATCCTCTCCAGCTGGTGGCATGCAGCTTGACTACCATCAGCAACTCGAGCAATCGGGATTTCCTGCGATGATCCATGGAATACCCATCGCAAAGCTATCCGCGGCAGACGCTAAGCAGATTTGGGAGTGGGGATTCAAGATGCTTCAAATAGCTTCGAGCGAAAACGGAACCATCGACGAAATCAAGTACGATGGGCACATCATCATCATGGATGATGGAACGCGGTGGGAGGTCGATGACATTGATACTGGTACCGCAGAATTCTGGGACACCGGAGATCGCGTTGTTGTAGTCGATGATCGCATGTACCGTCTCGATGAATCCGAGAGTGTGGCGGTGCAGAAAGACTAGGTTTCAAAACTCGGTTTTTGTGTCGTCATTCATGCACCAATAGGCGAGCACTCAGTTATTCGCTTGGTGTGGCGATAATCTCGGCTGTGGCCAAACCTAACTTTTCCCTCAACTGGGTAAATTCATATCGATCGTCCGGTCATTGGATCACTGCAAACTTTGACTATTGGTCTGAGGTGGAGAAAGATCAATCCTACAAACTTCGACTAGCTCGGCGATCTGCTCTTCGTTGAAACATTGGCGGAGGTACGTTATCAGGTCTTCCTGGCGATGCTGGCCGAAGACCATACGATATAGCACAAGAGAACGTTGAAGTTGGATTTGCTGCGAAACCTCTCGGCTGTGGGGAAGCCGGGGTACGTATCGTTCGATCTTTGCGTTACCGTCTGGGGATATCCAAAACGGATAAAGGTCGTTTTGTCCATCCGGCCGTGATTTCCTCGCTTCTTCGAACATCGCACACCATGGATCACTGAAGTTTGAATCGGTCGCATGTTCACGGAATTGTTGTGCTATATTCTTTCTCAACGCGTGACCTTTATAGCGATGGATTCGTCCTTCGCGCTGCTCAAGATCCACGGGGTTTGAGGGCAAGTTCCAATGCACAATCGCATGGCAATACGGGTGGAAGTCCAGTCCTTCCTGGCCAACCGATGTCGATACCAGGACAAATGGCCAGAATGGTGAATTGAAAGCAGACCGCGCTTGAGCAGGACGAGTTTGGTCTTCGTCTTCACTCTTCTTTGTTTGCCCAAAAGCCAAAGCAAAGCGATTACGCATTCGTAATGGCTCATCCTCTTTGCGTAACCTCTTTCCCGCGCACTCAAAGACATCTGCCTGCAGATTCGTCGTACGCAGCGACAAAGCCGACGCAATTTCTTGCACTAACCCAGCCAGGATCTCATCCACTTGCTTGCCTGGTAAACCAAGCGATTCAAACAAAGTGTGGACATACTCGTCGAACGTTGACTGGATATTCCCGTCTATCGAGTAGGAAAGCACCTTTCGCCAATACGGGAGCTCATCTCGTTTTCCCCGTATCAAACTCATCACCTCTGGCAGATTGAATAAAGTCAGCATCGAATGCCCAAGCGGCGCTGCGTAGTCGGCTATGTCCGTTTGGCCCTTCGCGGAAATCGCTTGATCGATAACACGCTCCAGACAGCGCAACGCTACGATACCTGGAGCCGCTAGTGCCATCTCGGCCAACACCAAAGTCAAATCATCGGGTGCCTTGCCAAGAGTGCCAATCTCCTTTGCGGTCTGCCTGAAAAGCTCAACGTGTTTGCTCCAGCCCTCGGCGACATCCGTTTCTTCCCCATCCAGAGCATCTCCGCTCCAGATTTCAGCCAAACGATCGTTAGCCAGCCAGTCGAGTGTGTGCTCACCGTAAAAATGAAGATCGAGAAGTAGCGGTGCTACCCAGTACCATCGATCGTCCGTGCCTTCTGTTGTCGAAGCAGCTTGTTCTTCTCGATGCTTCTCAAAAACTGGCTTGAGTAAGTCGCCGATCGTATCCGAATACAACTTCAAGACTTCTGCTTTTGACTTCGTCGCTTGCCCAAGCAAGCTCCTTGGGTCTAGTTGGCTTGCGAGCGTTCGACACGGATAAAGAACACCAAGGGCGGTCATCGAGGTCGGCCTATTACCCTTCGCAGAAAACTTGAGCAATCCCCTCAGTTTCTTTCGTTCCTCAGAGTCCCATTTCGGTTGACGATGGTGCTCCAACATCATCAACCGCTCGGCTTCGTAGCTAAGCAGTGAAGCAACTGCTTTCGGCACAACACGCCATGACGAAAAGACCAATCGCTTGGTGAATCCTTCGGCTCCAGCTTCGGAGTACGCACCAGAATTCGCGTAATACGGCAATGACGGAGGAATCCACAAGAGTTTCCACGCGTTCTTGCCTAACGTATCAGCTTGGAGAGAACGAAGGCGAGCATTGCCTGGGTCAATTTTCGAATACTCTTCGATGGCTTGCCTATTGAGAAGTCCGTCACCGAGCTTAAGGAACTGCTTTGCAAGCGAACTGTCGGTTTGCACCTCCATGGCATTGTCAAGCTTCCGCTTAACGTCGTAATGCTCCATGAAATTCAACAGGTAGGGTGCCGACTTCCAGTACTCAAGCATGTCCCCATGCTCTAACGATGAAGCAATTTGCTGCAGTGCTAGATAGTGTTCGATATCTGTCTCGTCCAGAGACATGGCTAGGCAGTCCATCTGCTTGAGCATGCCGTCGCGATTTGGATCGATTGACAATCGCTCTGTGCGAACCATGACGCTTCGTAACATGGTTTCAAGTTCACGCTTTGTCCGCAGAAGTCCATCGACTCCACAATCCGAGACGCGAAACAGTTCCTCGCGGTACTGCTTAAGAGTCTGCTCAAAACCGGACCGCTTTGCGGCGTCAGAGATTAGGAAGTTGAGTGTCAGACGAAAGTCCGCGTAGTGGTCGTCGCTAGCTGACTCGTCTGCAGTCGTGAACATCTTATAGGGCGTCGCAGACAGCAGAAGAACTTTCGCGCTCGAGGTTTCGTTCTGGAAGTTGAACAAATGCTCGGCAAGAGCGGCGGCTTCGGACGAGTCCTCGGTATCGCCGGCCATCAGATGTTTGAATCGTTGGAACTCATCCAAGATGATGAGATCTGGCTCCAGCCAATGCAGGCAGGTCTCTGCTAGCACCCGTCGTAATTGACCCATCCAAGCATTGCACTGACGTGTGATCTCAGAGGGTATCTCCTTTCGAGGCGGTATGAGGCCAATTAGCTTTTCGTATTCACCTCGAAGAAAACCGTTTGCTGAGACGGCTTCAATGAATGCTTGCTGCATATCCCCGTGAATCGAATACTCACCCGACTCCGGATCAAGTCGCTTTAACCAATAGGCGAATCCATCTTTTTTTGACGTGCCCTCAAAGGGACGTGAGTGAATCGGCTGATCGAGCTTCCAGGCGTTTCTGAGCATCCAGTAGATGAGCGCTCGCTCTTCCGCGATCCCACCGCTTCGCTTCAGATCGAACGAGGTTCCTGGGGTGAACGAAACGAAGTTCACACGCTGGTGCTCCAGGCTCGCGACTTTTATGGGCAACAGAGTGATTCTGGACGATAGGGCAAACTCATTGCACCCGAGGACCTTCAGGCGGTTAATGTTCTGTCGAGCGATATCCGTATTTGAGCAAACATAGACAACATCAATTCGCGGAGTGCTCTCCCACAAATGATCAATCGTCTTTGCTATGAGGCCTCTCGCAATCAGTGTCTTACCTAGGCCAACTTCATCTGCAACAAGGAATCGACGATTGGAATCCAGGTCCGTGTACAAACGACGGAAAACATGCTCCACCGTACTTCGCTGAAAGTCTTTTAGACCAGCAAGTATCTTGGCTGTTTCTGGTTTATCGATACCCTGCGTCATTCTTTGCCCCGCTTCGATCCTCTGGCAAGTTGGCGCTGGGCCACGTTCCAAATCGGTCGCCAGATCGCTTCAAGATCTTTTGGTAGCAGTTCGCGGCCATCAGATGATTTTTCAAGATCACTAATGATCTCGGCGACCTGTTCAAGTCTTGCTGGATCTCGCTCGACACATTTCATCAAGGATTCGAACAAGGTCGGACCGTTTAGTAGGGACGAGAATTGAAAGGAGTCAGAGCCACCGTCTGTTCCATTGAACATGTTCGCGAATGCATCGGCATCTGCGTCGGAAAGTAGCAGCATCAAGAAACGAAGTACGCGCTCTTTGTCGCTCAAGAGATGCTTAAGCAGTGCCTCTCGTCGACCTGACGGCTCATTGGTCAGCGGAATGCTGAGGACGAACTCACGGGCCATACGCTTGGGAGAATCTGTTTCGACCCGGAAAACATAGAATGATGTCAGGCTTAGCATCGCCAGCGAATCGAACCTAGCCCAAGTTGCTTCGTCGACATCGAGTCGGACAAATGGTGCATGTGGTCGACTAGCAGGCCGAACAGATACAACGAATGCGGGATCAAGGACAACTTTGGTTCGTCGAGAGGGCTGAAGACAAATACAGAAGCCGCTTTCATCGCTGGCCTCCTGACACTCGGCGCTCAATTCGGCTTTTGCCAGTAGCTTCGCAATCTCGTCAACCAAACGTTCAAAGTTAGCTTCAGTCGATTTCTCTATTGCAGCGCCGTCGCCAGGTTTGAATGGACGAAGTAGATCGGCAAGACTGGCCGCTCCCGGTTTCGTTTCTTCTGGATCGGTAGCTTCACCAAGGACTGCAGCCACGCCTAACTTGCTCTTCTTGCCGCGAAGCTCGGTGAGGAACTCAACGTTGCGGTTGAAGGCATCGTGTGTTGCATTCGCAGAGCCAGTGAATACGCTTGATTCCCATCCGTTGTCTAGAACATAGAGCTTTGCGTGAAGCCCCACCAACGCTGGTGCCGTAGGTTGCGCACTCGCGTTTTCGCCACCGGCTCCAGCGTTTGACTCTTCGGTTTCACTTGGCTCCGGTTCCGCAGTGTCATCGAGGATCCACACCTTTAAATAAGATTGTAATATTTCCGGCTTAACTCGCTCCAATTGTTCCGCCCGCGAGACCAGTTCAATTTGCGATCCTGTCGAGGCGAGGTCCGTAAGTGCAGTACCGCTCAAGAATGGCGAAATCACCAGCGTTCTTTTCGACTGTCCAAATGGCCAATCCTTCTCTGGGTCAGAATCAGGATCGATCCCTATTGGCCAAAACTGCAATTGTTCCACCATGTCAGGCTTCTCAAAATCGACGCGCCGGATCTCGAAGGCTAAATCGTCTATTCGCTTCTTCCATGACTTCGAAACGCCACGAATCGCAATATTCGGCAAAGATTCCACGAATCGACCAAGCGGGTGGTTTTGCGTAAAGGCATTCGTTCGATCAGTGAGCGGCCCTTCAAGGCAAAGCATCGTGTCCCAAGCGCGATCGAATGTCATGTTTCTGCTAAGACAGAGAAAACGATACATCACTTCCCCTTCACTGCCTGCGAATCGCAAGAACCAAACCTTTGGGTGGAAACTACCGCCGCGCGGTGCGAGCGTTTCAACCAATGAAGATTCGATGCTGGCTAGCAGTGGCTGATAGTTATGTGGAACATGAATACGTCCGGCCTGAAAAAACAAGCACATTCGATCGGCATACTCACGTACTGCCTTCAGTAATGCCAACGGATCGCCAGTGGGACGACCGTCTCTGTCCTGCCAGTCTGAGAACGCGAATGCGACAGGTGCTGACAACAAGGCAAACAAGTCCAACGTGTAGGTCGTACCGACCGCAAAGTCTAGTTTGAAACCCGTGGGTGGCGCGAGAGCATCGAACAACAAGCGACGATCAGTTGGTTGGAGCATCGGTGCTTACCTCCAACCGTAAGATGTCCGTAATGATCCGCCGGCTTGTTCGCCATCGAAGGTCCAATTGATCGGAGCCAGCCGCACCGCTCCAGAGGTCTCTGGCACGTTCGTTACGTGTCCGAGCCAGCGAACCCTTGATCTGGTGTTCTCTTTGCGAAATCAAATCTCTAGCCGAAGAGCTATCCATGACACCAACAAGTGATGCCGCAGATTGCACGGTTGCAATCCATTGCTCGATAAACTGTTTCGCTCGTGCGCTGATTCGAGCGTTCACCTTGTAGATGATCGCCCAGAACTGGTTGAGGTTCCAATTCGCAAATCGTTCATTGCCTTGCCCCATAATCACCCACCAATCATTCATCCGCTTTCGGTATTCGTCTTGCCTATCAAGATTGTTGCTCTGCTCCGCAAGGATGAGGTTGTAGAGAAGCTGAGCCCCGTGCATAACCTCCGAGAAGTTTCGAGCGTGACCGAGCGGAGCGGATAAAGATTCGGGAAGTGGTGTTTCTAAATCCCACGCAAATGGAACGCCACGAACGTCAACCTTGCTCTTGAGAAGGTGCGCGAGTAACGAGTCGGCGCAGTTAGTCATGATGCGTTCCCGCAAGTAGCTCGCTTGTTCTTGCGTCAATTCCATTGTTGCAATACTGGGGAAGTCATCTGGTGGCTGAGCGATGTTCGGATGCCAATTGGCGAGCGCTGATCCATGTACACCTTCGCCGTCGAACTCTGTAGCAGTGGCATCCCGTCCTTTCAGTCTGGCGTAGTGGAGATCGAGCGATTTGTGATATTCACTTTGGGACTTGGGATAGACTCGAACGCCCCACGCCAACAATCCCTGCCAATACACACTGCTAGGCAATCTTTTGAGCGAATCTTTGGCTCGTTTGCCGATGACTCCATCAGCATCACCGAGCGTTTTTGCCAATTCAATCTCGAACTTTCGAGCTCGCTCGGCGACCTTGCTTGACGGAACTTGCTTGCGTTCCAGATTCATGTACATCCATGGCACGAACAGAAAGTACTTTGCTACCGTTTGGATCGTGGTCGTACCTGGGAACAGAAGATCCGCAAATGCATCTCGCACGCCACCAAGCCCAAGCTCGTCTCGAGTTGTCTTTTCGCCAAACAACTCGATGACATCGAGCATCTTACGACGCTCGTGTTCCGAGTAATCGAGCCAAGTAAAGGAAGAGGGCATGAATGAAAGCGTTGGGAGACAAAAAGCAAACCATGAATCACTTATTGGAGTCTCTGGAACGCTGGTGATCAATACCTGGCTTGCAATTCGACCGTTTGATTCGTCCTCAATGAATTCGCCCCAGCGGGCTAGCATGTCGGCAGAGAGGCATGTCTCTCCGGTCTTCCGCGATTTCGATCCACCGCAATTTACGCTAGAATGAACGACTTCCAAAAGATGAACGTCCCTCAGCCCGTAAATCCCCATCCATGAGCCATTTTGTCTTTGAGTGCAACAGCGATACCTATCTGGATTGCATGACGCATCAAATTTTCGCTTCGAATACCGCTTGGCCGTTGCAAGTGGCCCAGGGGGATTTTCTGTTTTTGCACCACTACGAGACCGGTGTGCTGCTGGGCCTCTGGAAAGCAAAGACCAATGGTGCCCTTTGCTTAGTTCCCAAACTTTGGCGCGGTAGGTTTCCGTTCCAAGTCATGATTGAACCAGCCATCGCTCGCCCTCAAGATGTCCCTCGGGAGATTCTTGTAGAGCTTGGGATTAACCCCTCCGCCGGACGTTGCGAGGACCTCCTCGATGCAATTATCGGTGAAAAACTGGTGGATGCTTTGCTTGCCCAATAGCCCTAACGCTCAAATCCAAGATGCTTGGGGCTGGTCCTTGGTAGCGTGGGATTTCGCAAATCGCGAACTTTTCTGCGCCGGGTTGTATGTTGCCAGCCTCTCGATTTTGGTAGACTGATGGGATCGATGGCCAGCCGTCGGCTGTGCGAATCCGTGAATAAAGACAACGAATAGAAAGCGTCCGCATGGCTCTGAAGAAATCCGAGCTCTACTCTTCCCTCTGGTCTAGCTGCGATGAACTTCGCGGAGGCATGGACGCTAGCCAGTACAAAGACTATGTGCTGGTGCTACTGTTCATCAAATACGTCAGCGACAAGTACGCCGGTCAGTCCCCGAGTTTTTTACACGGGATCGTTCGCCACAACGGGGCATAATGAGATAGCCCAGGGTAGAGCGCAGCGCCACCCTGGGTACACCGGCGACCTGCGCGCGCCGCCGCCCCAATTCGCCCAAGCCCTGAAAGGGCGAAACATAA
>JAJTEK010000067.1 GCA_021299695.1 Pirellula sp.
GGCTTGAGCAATCGACCGTCCGGCGCGTGGATCGTCTGCATATTCGGATTGATCCAAACGCTATCGGGCTTGCCGTCTCCATCGTTATCAACATCGAGCGTCCCATCGATAAGCTGTCGCATGTACTGCGTCAATGGGACATCGGCCAATAAGCTCTCCCGAGGATAAGTCGGAAAAGCACCATGGGGCTGGAAGTAAGGGTTGACCGATACGACCCCATTTTGACCTTGGTAACTGTAGCTCATCATCCGGGCCGTCGAGGCGTCGACCATCCGCAACAACTCCGAAGCCTCTGCCGCATTGGTCGGAGCACCATAGAGGTTCGTCAAATAGTGGATCAACTCCGGGCGATGGAACGACGGAAGATGCACATTGACATCGGTGTAGGAAAGCCAGAAATCTCGCCAATCCGGCACATCGATCCCCTCGTTGCTCTGACCTTTGAGCAAGCCCTGGTCTCCCACCCCAGAGACACCGAGCACTCCACCGTTGACGCTCATGTAGTCGCGATGCTGAAGGTAATCGTAGTTCGGCAAAAGAGCAGGCGACACTCGCTTATTAGAATCGGCAGGAAGCGCCATGAGTCGGCGCGAATCGAGATTCCCAAAACCGGGTTGAGTAGCGTCCGTCTCCAATCCTATTCCGGCATTGTTAAACGCCGCGCCGTTGATCATGCACTTGTAGCCTTGGTGTGTCGATCCGACTGGCTCGTAAAAGTAAAATAGATTCCGCAGCCCCTGATTGTTGGGCAATGCCATCCAATCCCCTAGCTCACCGGAAAAATTCTCTACGCGCGACGTGCTTGGATTTCGCCACCTGCCCTCAAGTTTACCTTTGACACTCGACAAATCGACCACGACCGAGTAGTCGTAGTCAACCGCATCGGTGTGTGAATAACTGGGCGGAATATTCCCAGGGATATTTCCGTCTAGGTTCGGGTCATTTTGGGAATCGTTGGTGGATCGAACAAACCCAACATACTTGATGATCCGAAACGACTGGCCCGCCAAAGGACCCTCAAGGACCGTTAAGACTCGGCCATTGTAAGCTCCCTCGATGGGACTCAACGACGCGCCGCCGGTGACTACACTCGTGGGATTGAGCGAAAGCTTGATCAACTCAACGCCCGCCGAATTCGGTGGGGTCAGCTTGCGACACCACTTGTCCTGAAATGTAGTGATGTTGTTACCGTAAAACCGATGTCCGAATTGCAACCGGATCGCGTTGGCATCGTAGACGTCTTCCAAAAGCGAGTGCTGATAGAAAGCACTTTTTTGGTCGCGGGTGCCTCGCACGGCCATCTTCATGACCTCGCTGGCCATCCCCTTGACCGATGCGTTCGAGTGATTGGCTCGTATACGCATCGCCTGGGCCCCGGCCCGCGAGGAACTCGCAGAGACCACCCAAGTCACCGCGAGCAACGAGAAGAGCGCAAGCATCCCGAGGGCCATCAGCAAGATCAATCCTTGCCTTGGCCGAGTTGCCATTCGATTTCGCAGGTTCATCGGCTTTTGCATGTTTGTTTCCCTCTCTCGCGAGTGGTTGGTTCGACGATGGCGTCTCTTTGAACGTATTTCGTTCCGATGACTTCGTTCCTATCGGTATCCTACGCAGTAGCTAGCGCAATTCCATCTGTCGCTCGTAAACTTGAACGACATCCTTCATGATCACCGCTTGGGTTTGATACGTCCCCACCGCAGGCGGTAGGGTCGGTATCGCTTGACCCTTCTCAAGCGCGTCGCTGATCTCCCCTTCGGTCCAATCCCAGGGCTTGCCCGCGATACGCAGACTCAACGGATAGCCATCACCCGTTACCGAGATGATCCGATACCATCGGTTGACTTGCCGCGATATCGTGCCGCTCGGACGCGGGATCAGATCCCTAAAGGCAAACCGGGACATCATCAACCAATCCCCCGCCTTGACCTTCGAATCCATCGTCGGATAACCGGCTACCTGAATATTGAAGGTCCCAGAATGCAACGCGTCGGATGACATGTCGGTGACCTTAACCACACGCTCGCCGGTAGGAACATTCATCACCTCCGAGGGTCTCGAATTCTGAAAGTCCCCAGGAGACAAAACAGCCGTGGCAGCCAGCTCTCGTACATCCCGTTTGGAAAAAACGACCAACGCGACGTCATAGAGCCGTGGCACATCCAGTGGCTGGTTCGCCAAAAGATTCTGTTGGTAGATTGCTTTGACTCGATCCAAATCGATGATCGGTGTGCTTTCGGCTGGCGTGATCGTCGCCAACCAAGACGCCTGCTGGGCCGCAGTCGAAGTCGATAAGATCGAGCCGTTCGCATCGACATACACCGACCTCAACGGACCTATCGCCTTGTTCTTCGTGCCGCTGGGTTGGACTAAATCTCCACCGTACATCGTCGCTAAGCGCGCGGCTGCAGGTTGACGCAACCAACTCCCACGCACGGACAATTGAGGGTCGCTCAGCGAACCTCTTAGCAGCCTCGGAGCTCGCGGGATGTTCTGGTCCGATACCAATAAAACCGGGTCCGTGTTATCGAACATAAACGGAAACCGAGTCCTGAAAAAAGGCAATGCAACATCGTTGGTAGCCCGGTTTTGGTAACCCCAAAACAACGGGTCGATGCAAAATCCAATCCCTATGGCCTCGTTCTGAGCGATCGCAGCTTGGACTGCATTCGGAGGGACCGGAAAGGTTCTTGCTGCTGCATTGAAAGCGTCCCGCATTGTCGCTACCGAATGCTCGACCGATCCGATGTCATCGACCAAACACCATGGACTCTCGAGCGTAGGTTGCGCAACGTTCGTTGTCGTGAACATCGCCAAAGCGCTTTCCCCGGCGGCCAACCCCTGCGTGATCTGCTGGCTGTCCTCGGCCTCGCGACCCGCAAGCGGGATCAAAAAGACAATCGCCACCAAACCGACCAATAGTACCACCATCGAAAAAATGACTTCCAGGAGCGTCAAGCCTTTGCGTGATCTCATCTGCATGATCCTCCAAGCTCGGTGCTCTGCTAGACGCGTCGCTGTTCTCATTGCGTTACTGTGCCGTGACATTCGAGTTGTACGTCCCTCGGCGCGATAGTTCGACCATGTCCCCAAAATTCAGGTTGTTGACATTTAATCTTAGGATCGATATTTGTGTGTCGATGCTGACAATCGGCGAGGCGCTGATCGCCCCGGAACTGGGACTCAGACGAACCACATAGGCGCTCAGATCGGTCAAATTGTTCTGGACTCCTAGTTGAATCGCGCCCCGCAGTCCATACGCATTACGCCCCAAAATACTTGGATCCGGATCCAAAGGCATCGCCACGCGATCGATCTTGCCCACATGCAAAAAGACATCCTGCGTCGCATCGATGCGAGTCAAACTGCCTTGGTAACCCCCATCTCCTAGCTTGCGGCGATCGTTGGCCCAAACATGGCTGAGTTGTCCTTCTGGGGAAAACACGATGTACACAGGACGCAGTTGCCATGGCTCAAGCGGTCTTGGTTCGTTGCCAATCCAATCCGAGGCGAATCGAACCCGGTAGTCAAATCCGTCCATCGCCGAACCCGTCGGGTCAAACACAGGCTGCTTCTCGGCTTGCAAGTTCCCCTGTCCAGGCATCTTTTTTCCAAAGCCGCTGAGCGAAAGATCCACACACATCCCTCGGGGCAATTGAACCACCTGAGAAAAAACCGGCTTGGGCCGCTGGTAAATCTTGAACTGAGTGAATCGCGTGTCTGGCTCCAAATCGACATAAGGCTCTTTGGCTCGCTCGGTATGCCCATCGAAAAGTTTCTCATTCATCACCGAAAACCAAATCGTTCCACCTCCAGCATTCCCATGGACTGTCGGAGAGCGGGGCGTCACGATGCTAAATCGACGGGACGAATTTCCAAAACTGATCTGCGATCCATTGGTCAAGTATTCACCGACAAGCCAAGCAAGGTTGATGTTGCCCGAGGCGGTCACTTCGAAAATCCGCGACTCTCGCACACTCCCCTGATGCATGTCCATCAACGAATCATCACCGACGTAAGGAAAACCAGTCGGGATCGGAGGGCTCAAGCCATCGTCTGGCCGGCGAACCCTAAATGTTACGGCCGCAGGCAGCATCGCCTCGCTGACCGGCAGGGGCTCCTCGGCCAGACTCATACGAACGCATGCGTTGTAAGGAATAAAATTCGTATCCGGAGTTGGGTAGTCGCGAGCAGGTCCTGGCAGTGCCGTCTCCGAAACGAAGACTCCATTCGGACCAATGCCCGCCCTTGAGGAAAGCCTTTCGAATACCACCGCCACGGATCGATTGCGACCGACCGCACGAGTGCGTGCCGCTTCGATGTAGTTCCTGACCATGATCGCTGCTTGACTCGACTTGCGATCGGTCAGCACCGACTTGATCCCCGGCAACATCACCGCTGCGACCACCGAGGCAACCCCGACGACGACCAATAGTTCAACAAGCGTCAGACCACGCTTCGTTCGTTTGCGACGAATCATTGGTAAGCTCCATTGATGCTGTAGTTGGTAATGTCGTCTTCAAATTGTTTAGCGTAGGACGGGTCAATAGAAGGATCTGGGATTGCTCCTAGACGGTAGCTTTTGACCGAAGTTGGTAGTTCGGGTGGAACGAGACTTCGTGGAAACCACGGGTCGCACATCACAACCGGCGAGTTACCACCGTTATCGTATGGTACTGGGACCACGACGTCGGTAACCGAAGAAGACGTTGGAGCAAGCCGATAGCGATCATTTGAGTTGTTCGGGTAAGGAGTAAATCCCCTCGCAAACGGGTCGTGCCACAGTTTGACACCAAATCCATACGCTCCATCGGCATCTTGATCCGGTCCTGAAGAGATGACCAAAGGAAAGGCCATGGCAGCGGGCTTGTAGACCTTGGTCGACTGCGATTTAATCCGATACCCTGGATCCGCTTTACGAGGGTCCAACGGATCGCTAAATGCATAGTTCGCAAAACCATTGATATTGAAACTCGGGTCGAGCAAGTCGGGATGAAATCGTGTTGTCTCTGGGAAACCCGTTGGCCAACGCACCCAACAAATCGGCTGACGGAACGAATCGAGAAATTCCAAAAGTCCATCCCCATCGGTGTCCCCGATTTCCGACTTGCCAAACAACTCGATCGCCGGACTCCCATTGAGAATCGAGTCCTCGACGATCAGGTACAGAAACTCTGCATTGGACCTCGTCAACTCTTGTTTCAACTCTCGACTTGATTGGGGAGTGTTTGTCTGGATCAAAAGGTTGATTTTAGATACCCAATTCGGATTGGCCTGATTCAATCGAGCCTTCAAGCGCGCCGCCCTTGGGGACTCCGAAGCCGTTACGACGACCGGTTGAGGACCTGCGTTGGCATTAGGACCAACCGCTACGAGTCCAGTCCAATAGTTCTTCACGATCGGCGCAGAAAGCTTGATATCCTGGTAATGATCCGGCATCTCCTGGGCGATCATTTCTCGCAGAAGCATCACACGCAGACGTTCGAGGAGTATCCCCTTGGGTTCGTACTCGTCGGCTGTCGATGGCAACGCCGGCACGGCGTTTCCTGGCACCGGTATTGCAAAGGCGTTGCCCGTACCCCTCGCAAATTGGATCGGGTAGTTCTCGTACTCTTGCATCCGCGAGACCAACACCTCGCTGATCTTGCGAATCGTACTCTGCGTGCGGATGTTCGAAGCTTCAGTCGCCGCCGCCCGATAGGCGACCAAGAACATGCTCGAGACGACCGTGATCAAACTGATCGATACGAGCAACTCGACCAACGTCAATCCTGGGCGTCGAACTGGCTTGTTGAAGTATGTATGTCTCATCTTACGAACCCTCCACCACAAAGGCTTTGCACTAGTTCGATTCACCAAAGGTCGGCGAGTCCAGAACGTTCGACGTGTTGTCATCGACATACATGTGCCGATTCAACGGAGCATTGGGCGTATCGATCCAAAACTCAGGATTGTAAAATCGTACCGACGATGTCGCGGGCCTGGTGAAGGTCAAAGTCTGCACGTTGAGCATCGCTGTGTTGCCCCCGGGAACCGTGAACAAAAAAGCGGGCTTCGATTCGGGTGCCGCGATGTTCTTGACCGACTGGCAACCGTAAATCCGGTCGTATCCCCCATTCATGACCTGGAACGTTTTATCGTTCGCATACCGCAATGCATTGTTCCCCTAGTTCGGATCCAAATCCATCGACAAAAAAGGTCGGGCGCAATTCCGCGTCGAACCCTGTACATTTCGCGTGTCTACCAGCCCTGGGGAGTAAAAGTTGAAGTAGTAGCTGCTGTCGTTGACCGTGGCGCCGGCGATTTGGTACGTCCGGCTGTCGAAATAAATGATCGGTACTCCAAGCTGCTGATAGGTCGGTCCGTTCCCGACATACACCGGCATCAAGTCGTTTGGCACCCCTTCGGAATAGATCGTCTCGTCGGTCGAGGCCCCGGTATTCGGGTCGAGCGTCAATCGCCCAATCTTGAACTCGAAAAACGCATTCTCTCGCTGCGTATTGTAGATGTAGGAACTGCCAACCTGCTTCAACGGCCCCCCAGGACCTGTGATCGGTCGTTGCGGATCGGAGCTAAATCCGCCAAGGAAAAACACCAACGCTTCTGCAGCATCGAAGACTCGCCCGCTGCGAAGGCCGGGTGCTGTCGAAACATATCGAGCTAAATGCGGATGAGATGCCGTCAAATCGTTGTCGTTGCGTATGAGCCCGTTTTGCTGGCTAAGTGCCGGATTCAACAGAGCCAACTCCGATGCCAAGATGTTCGGAAACGCCTTGCGCAAATGCGCGTCCATGACCGGCCAAGAGCTCCCGTCAGGAGGGTAATCCCCATACTTGGTCCTGTAAGCTTCGACAGCCGATGCGATCGACTGGACCTCAAAGGCTTGCGCCCGCTTGAGAATCGCTACCCGTGCCGCATTGACGCCCCAGGCAAGTAACCCCGCAAGGATCCCGAGGATCGCCATGACGACCAGTAACTCCACGAGCGTAAAACCTCGACGAAGTCGCCTGAGATGCTCAACACTCCGTGCTGCTCTCTGCTTCGATCCGATTCTCTTCGATCCGATGGTCATGAGTCTTTCCCCCAAAACTGGTTGGCTTGCAACTGGTTAGCTCGCAACTGCTTAGCTACTTCTCGCTATTCTTTGGCTTCTTCTACTTCGCACCGCTCAAATTCGTGATCAGCGAAATCAACGGCATGAACAACGATACGACGATGAATCCGACGGCAACCCCAAGAAACACGATGAGCAACGGCTCGATCAGCTTGGTCAAACCTTCGGTCATCACAGCGACCTCTTCGTCGTAGTTGTCGGCAATCTTATAAAGCATCGTATCGAGTTCCCCGGTCTCCTCACCCACGTCGATCATGTTGACGACCAAGTCGTCGATCACGCGCGATCGGGTTTTGAGCGCGTAGAGCGCCGCACAAATAAATGCCCCGATAGCGATCGTTCCAATGCTCATGTACAAAAGCTGTCCGGCCCCACCTGCATTCCTCGATGGGCCACCATCGGTCGACTTGCCCGCACCCCGGCCAGCCGTAACGGCCACCGAGAGCATCATGATCCCAGGGAACATCCCCATCCACACCCAATAAAACAAGGACATGGGGTGGAACCCTAAGTACGAATTCTCCTTCATCGGCTTGGCGATCGTCTCGCCCTCGCGGATCGCTTCGCCGACCTTCGTAAAGATCCGCTCGAACATCGCATTGCCGGAGGTTTCCCGGGTGATGTTAAGCGCTTCGAGAATTGGAACGCCTGAGGTGACCAACGTCCCTAAGGTTCGGGTGGTTCGGGCCAAGATATTCTTCTCGATCAGACTCCCGAATACAGGAACCTTGATGATGAACATGTCATAGCCCATACGGCCATGCTTGAACTTGCGGATCAATTTGCCGATGAGCCAAATGACCACCGGCAATAAAATCATCAGCCAGAAGTACCCTACGACGTAATCGCTCATGGCCATGAGCAAGACCGTCGGCGCAGGGAGCTTGAGCTCGAACTCGTCGAACATCTTCTTGAACGTTGGAACGATGAAGTACATGATACCGGCCAAAATCAATACGGCGACCGAAACGACGGCTACCGGGTAGATCATCGCACCCTTGACCTTGCGCTTGAGCGATTCGCTCCGTTCGAGAAACTCGGCCAAGCGTTGCAAGATCGTCTCGAGGGCACCACCGGCCTCACCGGCCTTGATCATATTGACGTACAGCCGACTGAATACCTTAGGGCACTTCGACATCGATTCGGAGAGCGTCGATCCGGTCTCGATCTCGTCGCACACGTCCATGAGCGCATTCTTGAGCTTGCCACCCTTGATGTTGTTCTCGAGGATCCGTAGGGATCGAAGGATCGGCAAACCGGCGTCCTGGAGAATCGACAACTGACGGGTAAACGTACAGATATGCTTGGTCTTGGCCCCGCCAATGGCAAAGGGGCGCTTCTTCTTGACCCCGGCCCCGGCGGCTTGGGCCGCCCCCTTCTTGAGCGAAAGCTTGGTGACAAAGTAACCCATCCCCTTGATGGTATTCTGTGCCTCTTCTTCGCTTGGAGCCTCAATCACGTCCTTGATTTCTTGGCCCGTGCGGTCCATGGCCTCGAACTGATACATTGGCATGGTGTTATCCCCTGCTGGGAAGTGGTGGACTAAAGTAGGGTTTGGGTGAAAAGCTAAAAGGGGCTCGTTATTACTATTCGAGCCCTGGGGCTAAAAATCTAATTGCGAGCTGAAAATCTCGCGGCATGGCAAAAAATCAACCGTCATGTACCGTCTCGCGAACGACCTCTTCGGCCGTCGTGTGACCTTGAAATACAAACTGCTTGCCGTAATCTCTCAGCGTGATCATTCCATAATGAACAGCCTTGGCTCGCAATTCATCGGTTGTAACGTTCCTGAGGATCATTTCTCGCATCTCGTCGTTCATGATCATCAGCTCGAAAAGACCGATTCGACCCTTGTAGCCGGTGTTGTTGCAATTGTCGCAACCCTTGCCCCGGTAGAACTTCTGGTCCTTGATGTCGGATTTCTCCATCCCTAGTTCGTAGAGAACCTCCAACGGGGGCTCGACCTCCTCGCGGCACTTGGTGCAAATCCGTCGAACCAACCGCTGAGCCAAGATCGCTTCGACCGTCGCGGTGATCAAAAACGTCGGTATCCCCATGTCCTTCATCCGCGTGATCGTGCTCGGAGCATCGTTGGTGTGCAACGTGCTAAAGACCAAGTGCCCGGTCAGGGACGCTTGGACGGCAATCTCCGCGGTTTCGATATCACGGATTTCACCGACAAGGATGATGTCGGGATCCTGACGCAAAATCGCTCTCAAGCACGATGCAAACGTAACTCCGATGTTATGGTCGATCGGGATTTGCACGATCCCGTCGATGTCGTACTCGACCGGATCCTCGGTCGTCACGAGCTTGTCGGCGATATCATTCATCTCCGATAACGCGGAGTAGAGCGTGGTGGTCTTGCCCGAACCTGTCGGGCCCGTCACAAGCACGATGCCGTTTGGCCGCCTCATGATCCGCCGGAAATTCTCCTTGGTCGTCTCGTCCATGCCGACTTTGTCGAGCGACAAATTCACCACCGAACGGTCCAAAATCCGCATGACCACACTCTCGCCAAACATCGTCGGCAAGACGCTCACACGCAGGTCGATCGGGTGACCACCGACCATCAATTCAATCCGACCGTCCTGGGGCATGCGGCGCTCGGCAATGTCCAAATTGGCCATAACTTTGATCCGGGTCGTGATGGCAAAGGCCAAGTGACGCGGTGGAGGGACCATCTCATACAAGACCCCCTCGGCCTTGATCCGAATCCGAAACTCGTCTTCGAAAGGTTCAAAGTGGATGTCGCTCGCGTGGTCTTTGATGGCAAGCAAAAGGACCAAATTCAATAGCTTACGCACCGGCGCACTGTCGGCCAGAGCCTCCGCACCGTCCAGGTCGAACTTGTCCCCCTGCAACTTGCTCGCAGCGGCAAAGAGCTCTTCGTCGTCGTTCAAATCGGCGATGATCTTCTCGACGCTCAAGGACTCTGGCGAGTAAAAGCGATCGATCGTCGCTTTGATCTCCCGCTCGGTGGCCACGACCATCTCGATGTCCAATCCCAGGAACGTTCGAAGTTCATCCTGGACGGTCAAGTTCTGTGGATCGCACGTAGCGATCGTCAGGCGGCTGCCGTCGAACTTCACCGGCACGACCCGGTAAAGCTGGGCCATCACATCGGTGAGCTTCTCAAGCAAAGCCTTGGGGATCGGGTCGTCTCCGAGCGTCACGACCTTCATGTTCATCTGCTCGCCGAGGGCCTGGGCAAGCTGCTCGTCGGTGATCAAAGCCATATCCTCGGCCAACTTGCCCAACAAGGCTCCGGGCTGCTGCTGTTGCTCTTCGAGCAAAAGCACGAGTTGCTCATCGGTGATGAACCCCATGTCGACAAAGATCTGGCCGATTTTTCGCTGGGACATGCGTGGGCTTCTTCGATAAAGGCTAGAGACTAAAGGCTAAAGTTTCGCGACTCGTATTTCTCAATCGTTTGCATCGGTGAATCCATCGGCAAATCAACTGCCGTGGTCGAAATCTTCCTCGGGCTTCTCGTCCTCGACCCCGCGTCGCGCATTGACGATCCGCTTGGCCAAATCATCCGGACGGTGGGCCTTGGACAAAATATCCTCGATCTCGACCTTGCCATCCCGCCATAGGTTAAACAGCGAGTCGTCCATCAATTGCATTCCAAACTTGGCACCCGTCTGGATCGCAGATCCGATACGGAATGTCTTGTTCTCCCGGATCAAGTTAGCGATACCGGGAGTGACGACCAGGACTTCGTAAGCTGCACAGCGGCCTCCGCCGATCTTGGGGATCAAGGTCTGAGCGGCCACCCCGAGCAGACTCGTCGAAAGCTGGGTGCGAATCTGATCCTGCAGGTTGCCCGGAAAGGCATCGATCAGACGGTTGACGGTTCCTTGGGCACTGTTGGTGTGCAAGGTTCCAAACACGATGTGCCCAGTCTCCGCAGCGCTGATCGCCGCTGAAATCGTATCCAAGTCCCGCATTTCACCTACGAGAATACAGTCGGGGTCCTGACGCAAGGCTCTTCGGATCGCCTCGGAAAAACTCGGGACATCCACCCCCACCTCGCGCTGGTTGATCGTCGACTTTTTATGCTCGTGATAAAACTCGATCGGATCCTCAATCGTGATGATGTGGTGATCGTGATTCATATTCAAGTAGTCGATCAAGCTCGCCAACGTCGTGCTTTTGCCCGATCCGGTCGGACCCGTCACAAGCACCAAACCACGGGGACGCAACACCATCTTGACGACCGACTCGGGGAGCCCAAGCTGCTCGGGACTGAGCTTATCGTTGGGAATCTGACGCAGCACCATCGAGATAAACCCGCGCTGCTTGAAAATCGAAACCCGGAAACGAGCCAAGGTACCGAAGGCAAACCCAAAGTCCGCCGAACCGACCTCCTGCAACTCCCGCTGGCATCGCTCCGGTGCAATCGACTTCATCAACTGCATCGTGTCGTCTGCCTCAAGCACCTTGGTCTCGAGTTTGCGCATCCGACCATGAAGCCGAAACACTGGCGGTTGCCCAACGACAATGTGGATGTCGCTGGCCCCCTGCTTGACGGCCGCCTGGAGAAGCTTATCGATTAAGACTGTTGCCATAACGGTGATTCGATGAGAGTTTGAGTAGGAATGATAAGTTGATTTGAAACGCGACTGAGGCAACGGCCTGCTTGGCCCAGATCGTCCAATCAGATCGTCAGTTCTGTTCGTCGGTTCAGGTCGTCGGTTGCATTGTACTCAAGGCCAAGGCTAGCAATGGTTTAGGAACCGAAAAAACCGATCTCACTGCCGGGTAAGCCAGCGTCTAACCCGGGGCAGGTGCCGGGGCCGCACCATCGAGGATCTCCTTGGTCACCCTGGCAATCGCGATGTGCTCCTGCTCGGTCTTCTTGGCCGATCGGTACACCTCGTCGAGCGTCGATATACCGTTGATTACTTTTCTTAATCCGTCGCAGTACAGTGTCGTCATACCCGCGACAATCGCTTCGGTCCGCAGGTCCGCCGACGATTTCGAGGCGAACATCATCTCACGGATCCTGCCGTTGATAAGCATCAGCTCGTAGATCCCGATCCGGCCTCTGTAACCTTTTTTCTGGCAGTACGGACAGCCCTTGCCCTTGGCGAACTTCGCATACGGCAGAATCTCGGGGGGAAGTCCCGCTTCCTCCATCAACGCTTCGCTCAGGGTCGTGCTGTACTTGCACCGTGTGCAGATTTTCCGCACCAAACGCTGCGCCAGGACCGCGATGACCGAACTTGCCACCATATACCCAGGCACCCCCATATCGGTCATCCGTGTCACAGCACTGGGCGCATCGTTCGTATGCAGCGTACTGAATACCAAGTGTCCAGTTAGACTGGCTTGGATACCCATCTGGGCGGTCTCGGTATCTCGCATCTCACCGACGAGGATGATGTTGGGGGCCTGACGGAGCATGGCACGGATGATGCGTGCGAAATCCAGTCCGATGTTGTGCCGGACCTCGACCTGGTTGATTCCTGGCAAGTAGTATTCGACGGGGTCCTCGGCCGTGATGATCTTGCGATCCGGTCGGTTCAATGCGTTGAGCGCCGCATAAAGCGTCGTGGTCTTGCCCGAACCGGTCGGTCCCGTGACCAGGAAGATACCATTAGGCCGCTTAATGAGACTGGAGAAGTTCTTGAAGTCGCGGTCGCCGAGACCGAGTTGCTTGACCCCTACGCGGATGTTGTCGCGATCCAAGAGCCGCATAACGCAGGACTGTCCGTGGTTGGTCGGAATGATCGAGACGCGTAGATCGAGCTCCTTTTCCCCGACGGTGATCTTGATCCGACCGTCCTGCGGACGTCGCCGTTCGGCGATGTCGATCTTCGAGAGAATTTTGATCCGCGAGAGGATCGCTCCGAGCAAGCGACGCGGTGGGCTGTCGCGCTCGATCAACACGCCGTCGACTCGGTAGCGGATCCGCACGCGATCCTCAAAAGGCTCGACGTGGATGTCGGAGGCTCGAAGCTGCACGGCCTCTTGAATCATCAGGTGAACTAATTTAATCACCGGGCCCGAGTCGTCTCCCTCGCCGTCCCCGTCTCCCATCCCGTCTTCTTCGGTGGTGGTAAAGTCGATCTGCGTGTCGGTGAACTCTTGGAGCATCGAGTCGGCGGACTCTTCGCCGACTTGACCGTAGTAACGGTTGATCGCTTCTTGGATCTGCTCGAGGGGTGCCAGGGCCGTTTCGACTTTGCGGTTCAGGATGAATCGAAGTTTCTCGATCGTCTCGATATCGAACGGATCGGCCACAAGCACCTTGATCGTGTCGTCTTCGTCGGAAACCGGAATGATTTTGTTTTCGCGGGCTACCGATTCGGGAACCAGTTCGATGACTTGGTCGGGAATTCGAATCGCCTGCAAATCGACGTATTCAAAGTGATGGAATTCCGCTAGTGCCTGGGTGACCTCTTCGCCCGTGGCGTATCCGAGGCTCGTGAGCATCGCCCCGATTTGCTTGTCTTCTTTCCTGGCAAACGATCTGGCTTCGTTGAGTTGCTCTAGGGAAATGATCCCCCGTGCCAGAAGTAAATCGGTGTAATCCCGCGCGGGTCCAGGCATAGAGGAGTCTCCGATGAGAGCCGAGAAGACGAGTATCAGGTATTAGGCTTGCCAATTTCATCGAAATAACCCCGTCAAAAGAGATCGATGGAGTTGTTCGACTAACCTATCTAAGTATACTCGACGCCCCTTTGAGCCAACAAACACCAAACCGGTGATGCGGATACGTTTTCCATGAAAAATCCGGTCGAGTGCAACGGCAAAGCCCAACCGAGCCTACCTCGCCAAGACCAGCTAGGCTCCCAAAAACCGGGTCCACTCGCCATCGGCTTGGCGCTTCTGATCCTCTATGTCGTCTGGGGCTCGACCTATTTGGCCATTCGTGTCTCGGTTCAGACATTCCCGCCGTTATTGATGGGCGCGACTCGCTTTGCGCTTGCCGGCGCCCTGTTGCTTGTTTTCTTGCAGGCCGTGCGCGGGGTGCGATTGAGCCTTCGGCAATGCATCGACAATGCGATTGGAGGTTTTTTTATGCTCCTGGGGGGTAACGGACTGGTCTGCTGGGCCGTCGAGGAGATCCCCTCGGGGGTTGCGACGCTGGTCGTCGCGCTGAACCCACTGTTCTTCGTCGCGGCCGAATCGCTCCTGGGGGCCTGGGGGGCTTTCAAGCAGAGCAAAGTCCAGGAGAGCCTGGGTCTGGGCCAAACGTTGCACCCGGACGCAATCCTCGTCGAGCATCTCCCTAAAGGCTGGACACTGCTTGGGCTGGTCGTCGGCTTCCTAGGGCTTTGCATCCTGGTAGCTCCTTCGTTCTTGGAGCCTAGCCAAGCCCAATGGAACTTGGCCCGGATCTTGGCCCTGGTCCTGGCTTGTTTGTGCTGGACGATCGGTTCGATGTACATCCGCCATGTCCGCCATGCGGCCGATCCTATGTCCGGCGCTGGGGTCCAAATGCTCGCAGGCTCGGTTTTCTTGTTCGTGGCCAGCTACCTACTCGGAGAATGGAGCGGATTTACCTGGGCGCAAATCTCCCCGGAAGCTTGGTGGGCCTGGACCTACTTGGTCTTGGCTGGCTCCCTGGTCGGCTATACCTCCTTTGTCTGGCTCATGAAGCATGCCTCACCGACGCTCGTGAGTACCTACGGATACATCAACCCGATGATCGCTGTGTTCCTCGGGTGGTGGGTTTTGGGTGAGCAAGTCGGCCCCCGCATGTTGATCGCTTCGGCCACCATCATCGCAGGGGTCGTCATGATTTCGTGGTCCAAGCGATAGCCACGCCGGAATTAACCCTGGTGGATCAAAGACAAAAAGACTATCATCTGGCCGGTTTATTTCAGCTTGATCGAATCACAAGCAGGGGAAGATCGCAGGTGAGTGACCAGGGCAAACGCGGGTTCTTGGCATTGGAAGACGGAACGGTCTACGAAGGCGTATCGATCGGTGCCGATGGCGAGAAAGACGGCGAAGTCGTCTTCAATACCGCGTTGACGGGCTACCAAGAGATCCTGACCGATCCGAGCTACCGTGGTCAAATCGTCACCATGACGTATCCGATGATCGGAAACGTCGGGATCAACCGGCAGGATTGCGAGTCCTCGAAGTCTCACGTCGCTGGCTTCATCGTGCGCGAGAACAGCCGCGTCTCGAGCAACTACCGCTCCGAAGAGTCCCTCTCGCATTACTTGATCCAACAATCGATTGTCGCGATCGCCCATATCGACACACGGGCTCTTGTCCGCCGTATCCGCGATCGCGGTGCCCAGCGCGGGATCCTCTCGACGATCGACTTCGATCACGGTTCGCTCGTCGCGAAAGCTCGCAAAAGCCCAGGTCTAGTCGGCAGGGACTTGGTCCGCGAAGTGGTCCCAGAGGCGGCCTGCAAATGGACCGAGACGCTCCACGATCTGGCCAACCCATCAGGAAAAACACCTAGCTCAGGCTTCCATGTCGTCTGCCTCGATTACGGCATGAAGTGGAACATCGCACGGCATCTTGCCAACCAAGGCAACCGCGTGACGATCCTTCCGGGGACCGCCTCGGCCGAGGAAGTCCTCGCTTTGGATCCCGATGGAGTCTTCTTGAGCAACGGGCCTGGGGATCCCGAACCCCTGGACTATGCCCAGCAGACCATCCGGGGCGTGCTCGGCAAAAAACCGGTCTTCGGTATCTGCCTCGGACACCAACTCCTGTCGCTCGCTAGCGGGGCCAAGACCTTTAAGCTCAAATTCGGACATCGCGGTGCCAACCAACCGGTCCTCCAATGCGGAACCGGGCGGGTCGAAATCACTTCGCAAAACCATGGGTTTGCCGTCGATGAGTCCTCCCTGCCCGATTGCTTGGAAATCACCCACCGGAACCTCAACGACAACACCATTGCCGGAGTTCGACACAAACAACTTCCTGCGTTTAGCGTTCAATACCACCCCGAGGCCTCGGCCGGTCCCCACGACAGCGCCTATCTGTTCGATTCCTTCCAGCAGATGATGCACCAACACTCCCGACGCTAACTATGCTCGCCAAACGCGTTATTCCCTGTTTGGATGTCCATGCCGGTCGCGTCGTCAAAGGGACCAACTTCGTCCAACTCCGCGATGCAGGTGACCCGGTCGAAATCGCCGCTCGCTACGAGCTCGAAGGAGCCGACGAGCTGGTCTTCCTCGATATCACCGCGAGCCACGAACAACGCTCGATCATGATCGATGTGGTCCGACGAACGGCCGACCAAGTCTTCATGCCTCTGACCGTCGGAGGCGGAATACGGACCATCGACGATATCCGCGACTTGTTGCAAGCCGGATGCGATAAAGTCTCCCTCAATTCGATCGCCTGCAAAAACCCAGACTTCATCCGCCAAGCCTCCGAACGATTCGGAGCCCAGTGCATCGTCGTGAACATGGATCCCCGAAGGGTCATCAAAGACGGCAAGGAGTTTTGGGAAGTCTTCATCCACGGCGGGCGCAGCCCTACGGGCATCGAAGTCGTCGAATGGGCCCAAAGAGTCGAAGAACTCGGCGCCGGGGAAATCGTCGTAACGAGCATGGATCGCGATGGAACCAAAGACGGCTACGATCTGCCGATTACCCTAGCCGTCTCCAAGGCCGTCTCGATCCCAGTGGTCGCAAGCGGTGGGGCAGGCAACCCACAGCACATGGTCGAGGCAATCCTCATGGCCCAAGCCGACGCGGTCCTGGCTGCAAGCATCTTTCATTTCGGCCAATACACCATCGCTCAAACCAAAAACCTCATGGCCCAAAACGGCATCCCCGTACGGCTCGCTTAAAACCGTCGCTTAAGCCCATCGAACCACTGGAATCGGATTTCCAACGGCAATCTCATGGGCATCTTCCAGGAAAACGCCCAAGCCTTCCTAAAAACAGGGTGACAGCAAGCGACCGATGAGTCAAAATAAACGACGCTTGTCCTTGTTACCAAAGTCATCTGACACCCTTATCCCAAATTGCCATGTCCATCTCTGAAGCTCCTCGCTCAGTTCCCTCCAAGGCTTCCTCTCAGGACGAACTTGCCGCTTCCCTCTTGGTGACCAAACAAGAACTTGAGGTCGACAAACTTTTCAAAGCCTGCGTAAAACTCGAAGGTAGCGACTTGCACCTGAAAGTCGGCTCCTCACCGATCGTCCGCGTCAAAGGGGATCTCAAGCCTCTGAATCGCCCTCCGATCGAAATCGAGGAAATGGTCCGACTTCTGATCCCGATGCTCAACGATCGAAACCGCCGAATCTTCGAAGAAGAAGGAGGAGCTGACTTCTCCTACATCGTCAACGTCGATGGCGAGAATTGGCGATTCCGAGTCAACATGCTCAAGCAACTCGGTCGACCCGGCCTGGTCGCCCGCCGGATCAATAACTTCATTCCGAACTTCGAAGGCCTCTTTCTACCCCCGATCCTCGAGGAACTCTGCAAGTACGATCAGGGCATGGTGCTCCTAGCCGGTGTTACTGGATCCGGAAAAAGTACCACCATCGCCTCGATGCTCAATTGGATCAATCGTAACTATCGCAAGCACATCTTGACCCTCGAAGACCCCATCGAGTTCGTTTACGTCGAAGACAAATGCTTGATCAACCAACGCGAAGTCGGTGCCGACGTCAAAGATTTCAACATCGCCATGAAGCACGCCGTGCGCGAGGACCCAGACATCATCCTCGTCGGTGAAATGCGCGACGAAGAGACCTTTATGACCGCAATCCATGCGGCCGAAACGGGTCACTTGGTCTTCGGTACCATCCACGCCTCCTCGGCCCCCTCGACCATCGGCCGGATCTTGGACCTGTTCCCCGAAGAATTGCACAAAGCGATCCGAAACGCCATCGCGTTCAATATGAAAGGCATCGTCGCACAGAAACTTCTTCGGTCGATCCGCCAAGGCGTCTCGCGCGTCCCGACCTGCGAAATCATGACCTTCACACCGATGATCCGGAAACTGCTCCTTGAGGAAAAAGATCAAAAGCTCTCCGATGCGATCCGTATCGGGGCGGCCGAAGGAATGCAAGACTTCACCATGAGCCTCAAGCAACTCATCGACGACGGACTGATCGATCGACCCACGGCCTTCGAAGTCGCTCCGAACCCCGAAGCGCTCAAAATGGCCCTCAAGGGTATCAATGTCAGCCAACCGGGTATCATCTAAAACTCGCCTCGATCCACGCCCCAAATCTCCCGTTGCTCAACTTTTTGCCTTCTCAACTTATCTCTACCCACCAGCGACCAAACATCCATGATTTTCGGGAAAAAGAAGAAAACCGCCGACAAAAAAGAAACCTCCGGAGAACCCCAAGTCCCCAACTTGGAAATCAAAGCCGCCGGCGTCCCGAAGGAAGAAGCCGTCGGACTGCTGATCGCTTGCCGACAACTCCCAGGATACCCCCTGGCAGTGATACTCCTGGCCAACGCGATCAACTCGCGCGCCGATCGGATCCTCATCGATTTTTCCGCCCAGGGTGCCGTCCCTAGGTACCGCGTCGACGGAATTTGGGAAGCCCTCCCGGCCATGGACCGCCCCACGGCCGATGCACTTTTGGTCGTTTGGAAAAAAGTACTAGGGCTCAACCCCGCCGAACGCAAAGCCCGCCAAGACGGCAAGTTCGCTACCAACTTCCGAGACATCGATTGGGTGATCTCGTTCATGAGCACCGGCGTCCCCTCGGGCGAACGGGTCCTCTTTACCATCGAACGAAAAAAACCAGTCCTAAAAACACTCGCCGATCTGGGCATGCGGGATTCGGTCCAAGAATCCTTCAAAGGGCTCATGAACGGCAACAAAGGGATGGTTGTCATCAGCGCCCCTCCGACCCACGGACTGCCAACCACCTGGCGTCTGGCCTTGGATAACGCCGACAAATTCGTCCGTGACTGGGTTCTGATCGACAACAAAAAAAACCAAGATCCCGAAATCATCAACGTCACCGAGTTCTTCTACGAAGACGGCGGGGAAACACCCGAAGCAGTCTTCGACAAAGTCCGCTTGAAACAACCCGACGTCTACGTGCTCCCCTCGCTGATCGGCCCCCAGATCGTCGAAGCCCTTCTGCACCAAATCCACAAAGAACAAAAACACTCCGTGACCCGTATTGTCGCCAACGACGCGATCGACGCGGTGAGTCAAATCCTCAAAGGAAACCCCAAGCATGCCAAAGCCATCCTAGGGGTCATGCAGGGTGTCCTCAACCAACGTCTCATTCGGCGATTGTGCGAGTCCTGCAAACAAGCCTACGCACCCACCCCCCAACTCCTCCAAAAACTCAACCTGCCAGCCGGCCGTGTTCCCAAACTCTACAAACCAACGATCCCTCCCCCACCCGAACAACGAGTCGATGCCAAAGGAAACCCCATCGAAATCGAAATCTGCAAACGATGCAACGGCCGTGGGTACTTCGGAAGGATGGCCCTCTTCGAACTCCTGATCATCAACGACAAAATGCGACAAGCCATCGCGCAGCTTCTGGACAAACCCGACGAACTTAGAAAATTCGTCAAACAAAGTGGACATTCAGGATTCCTCGAAGAAGGGATCCTGGCCTGTGCCCTTGGGCAAACGAGTCTCGAAGAAGTCCAACGCATCCTCCAAGCCAAATAGATTTTGCACCAAATCGGCTTTGGCTTTTTGTCCCCTCAGGAATTCACCCATGCTCCTCCGACGATCGATCGCTCGAATCCTTATGCTATGGCTTGCCCTCGGAGCCATCCAAGCTCAGCATCGAGCCCAAGCCCAACAGACCGGAACCAAACGAAGCCTCTTTGCTGCCGACTACCAAAAGAAAATCGCTGCCGTTCTCGATGCCGATAACAACCCCAAATGGAAATTGCCCATCGGCGATATCCACGATGCGCAACCCCTGGCTGACGGACGATGGCTCACCCAAACCTCCTTCGGAAATGTCGTCGAACTCGATGCCGATGGCAAAGAAATCTGGCGTTTCGATGCAGGCAAAACCGATGCGGGCGGTCCGATCGAAATCCACGCGTTTCGCCGACTCCCCAACGGCTTGACCATGATCGCCCAAAGCGGAGCCGCTAGGAGCATCGAAGTCGATCGGGATAAAAAAATCGTTCACGCGATTCCCCTCTCGGTACCTAACCCCGATCCATACGCTCATCGGGACCGGTGACGGCCACCGAGTCATCGAAGTCGACCCCAACAAACAGATCGTCTGGGAACTCAAACAAGGGGATATCCCCGGTGTAACCCTCGCTTGGATCACCATGGTCGAACGACTCGAAAACGGAAACACTTGGATCGTCAATTGCCATGCTGGTCCGGATAACCCACAAATCCTGGAAGTCACACCCGATAAAAAACTCGCCTGGAGCTTCAAAGATTTCGAACGCTTCGGAAACGCACTTCCGGTGGCAGTTCCTCTAACCCCTTGATGCTAGCCTCCCCCCTGATTCCTGCCGCCCACACGGCTCGGGCAATCCCATAGCCCTTACATCCACCGCACGCAACGACCTGATAGCCACAACAATCCAATCGGTATGAATCCTACGACGACCGCCACCCTGCAGCGCCTACAGAACAACATCGGCTCGGTCGTACTGGGCAAACAGGAGGTCATCCGAAAGGTCCTCATCGCCCTGCTCGCTGGCGAGCATATCCTCCTGGAAGATGTCCCAGGGGTCGGTAAAACGCTCGTCGCTAAAGCCCTCGCCAAAAGTGTCGATGGACGATTTACCCGCGTCCAGTTTACCCCCGATTTGCTCCCGAGCGATATCGTCGGGAGCAGCATCTATCACGACGGCGAGTTCAAGTTCAGTCAAGGACCGATCTTTGCCAATGTCGTCCTAGGGGACGAAATCAACCGAGCCCCACCCCGTACCCAAAGCGCCCTGCTCGAAGCCATGAGCGAACGCCAAGCGAGCATCGATGGAACCACCTATCCGATGCCCGATCCCTTCATGGTCATCGCTACCCAAAACCCCTTCGAGTTCGAAGGCACCTACGTGCTGCCCGAAAGCCAACTCGACCGCTTCCTCATGCGCATCGACCTAGGCTACCCGGCTCGCGAAGCCGAACGCAATGTTCTACGATCCCACCGCGCAGGCGAACCCGTCGATACCCTCGCTGCGGTCGCTAAGTTGACCGAAATCAAAACCATCCAACTGCAAGTTCGCGAGATCCGCTTCGAGGACTCGCTTGTCGATTACCTCCAAGACATCGTCGATCGGACTCGTCAGAGCAACGATCTGCAAGTGGGTGTCAGCACCCGTGGAGCACTGGCCTTCTACCGCGCAGCCCAAGCAAGCGCCCTGCTCGCGGGACGTGACTATGTCGTCCCCGATGACATCAAGGATCTTGCGATTAGCGTTCTGGCTCACCGGGTCATGCCTAGAGGTTTTGCTGCCGGAAGCGAACGTGTCGCCGTCGAATCGATGATCCATCGTTGCCTCGAATCGGTCCTGGTTCCGGTATAAACCACCATGAGCTCCCTCAAATCGCTCGTGGCCGCCCCTGTTTCCAAGCTCCGCGAGCTGGCTGGTCGACTCCTAGGAACCTACCGAGCCTTCCGACACTCGAACAACCCGGTCTACACCAGGCTCACCCGCGAAGGCTGGCAATTCTGGTTCATGATCGCTTTTATTCTTCTAGGAGCCTCGCTGCGAAACGCGAACCTACTGGTCATCCTGGCCGGCGCACTGATCGGCATGATCTGGATTCAATGGCGCGTATGCACGCGGACTCTCGCAAACCTGTCCGTTGCAAGACGCCTGCCACGGACCATCCAAGCCCGACGCCCCTTCGAAATCGAGCTCAATGTCAAAAACCCCAAAGGCTGGCTCGGTGCTTGGCTAGTTCTGGTCCAAGACCGCTTGGTCTACGCACCGTTGCAAAAGTCGATTCACAGCGCCTCGCAGGCCATCCAATTGCTCTTCCTGTCGATCCCCCCAAAGTCCACGCGCTCCCAACGTTACCAATGCATCGCCCAACGCCGAGGACGTTACCAATGGCTCGGCTTGGAAATCACCACACGTTTCCCGCTCGGCCTGATGCGAGCGTTCCTCCAGCAAAAATCTCCTGAGTATCTGACCGTCCAACCAGCCATCGGTAAACTCGCCCCCAATTGGAGCGAGCTGTTTCGCAAACGGGATTCTGGCAATCGCCAACGCCAAGTCCGTGCGCTGAGCGACGAAGGAGATTTCTTCGGGCTCCGAGCCTACCGCCCAGGAGACTCCAAACGCTGGATCCATTGGCGATCCTCCGCCCGACGCGATGAACTGGTCGTCAAGCAATTCCAACAACCTGAGAACCAAGAACTGGTGATCCTACTGGATCTTTTCGAACCGACGACCAACGACGAACTCGTCAAAAAAGAACTCGCCAGTATCGAAAACTCGGCCGTCGAGTTTGTCGCCACCTTGGTCCACCAAATCACCTCGAGCAACATCGGGTCAGTGACCGTTGCGATCAGCGATGCGACCCCGACCCTCGCCTCGCGCGTCGCTGCGAAATCCCAAGCCTACTTTTTGCAAGACCGACTCGCCACGGCCCATGGCTGCTCGGTTTCGTCCCTCGGAGAAACTCTCACCCTCCTGGAACGCGAACATCGTACCGTCGATCATCTCTTGGTCATCAGCACCCGAGCCATGCCGGAGCACTTCGACGACTCCCAAAAAGCCTCCCAAGCGACCCTGGGGACATCGCACGCCTTTTGGAGATCGATCCGTTGGATCGATGTGCGGGGATTGGAAGCCAGTCGCTATTTCACCCCCGCTCCTTGAAATCCCTAGAACCCTTACTTGGGCTTGGCCGAACCACTCACGGATCGCAGTTGCTCAATCCGAGAACGGTACTGGTCCGAGAGCTCTATTTGGCCTAGCTCGCGATATGCCTGAGCGATTTTCTCAAGCGTCGGTAGAGAGTTTTGAGAGCTCCGCAACGAGACTTCAAACTCCGCAATCGCCTCGGTCCAACGCCCCTGCTTGAACAATACCGACCCAAGTGTATCCCGATACGACGCAGACGACGGTAGTAATTCGACCGCCCGTTTGGCGTTCCGATGCGCCTGCTCGAAGTGCTCAGGCAAGACCGTCGCTTGATCGATCAACAACCAAGCCAAATTGTTCATCGCGGGATGAAACTCCTGATCCTTCTGGACGATCTGCCTGAGCGCTTCGATCGCCAAACCGAACTGCTTGTCGACAAGCAAAAGATTCGACTTGGCAAACAACAGTTCCGACGAAAACTCGGGTGCATCGAGAAGCGAGTCGATTTTGCTCCGTACCATCGGAGCGATAGCCCGGACCCTCGCGTCGGCACACAGTTGGGATAAGCCCTCGTAGATCAAGCGATTCTTTGGATTCCATTCCAAAGCACTCTGAAGGTACTCCCACTGCTGCTCGACAGGCCCCTGGAGATTACGCTGCTTTTGGAACTTCATCAGATAGACTTCGCACAAGCCCTCTCGAAAACGTTCATCCGGAGTCAGTTTCCAACCGTTGCTCATGATCTCAATCGACGCATCGAACTCACCGAGTCTTCCAAGTGCCGTCGCATAGCGAATCCGAGCCTCGATGTCGGCCGGATTGAGACTCACGAGTTTCTCAAAAGCCCCTGCGGCTCGGCCAAGCGCATTGCGAGCTAAGTTCAAATCGCCTCGTGCAAGCAATACCTCGGCCAGTGCAAACCAATAATCCGGAGAGACATTCGCTAATTTAGAAAGTTCGCTAGTTGCTAGATTGATCTTTCCTGTCGCCAAATAAAAGTCGCTGCGCATTCGCTGCAAAGCTTCGTCTTCGATCCCCAACGACTGCTGAACATGCCAGCCTAACGACTCAAGCTCACCTGGGTCGACGGGCCTTTGACCCAAAATTTTTGATTGAGCAAGCGCTCGCAAACGATGCGCAGGGGCGTACCCTTGGGAATCTCCAGGGGCCAAATAATCCAACAGGCGATCGGATTGCGCCGAGCAAATCTCAGAATCCAATTCCGACCATCGACAAGCCAACTCAAAGCGTTCCTCCGAGCCAAAGATCGAACCTTCCGATACGATCCGTTGACCAAGCCGGGCGATTTGGTTCTCTTGGGTGCCTTCTGCAATCCCTTCGAGTCGCTCTCGATAGCGTTTTTGAACCCCGGAGGACGAGGCCACCCCCAGTATCCCAATCCCAAGAACGCTCAGTCCGGCAAGTATCGCAGGAATCGACCTTTTCAAGTACTTTCGACGCTGCTCGACCCAAACCGGGATCGGCATGTCCGGATCGCTACAAAACCAGTACTCATACAAATAGACAAACGGTTCAGCACACTGCTGAACGATTCTCAAGAAGAACTCTACGAGCCAACGAAGAACCATCATCGACGAGGACGACCGATCCTCAAACGGATCGATACCTAGGAAGGCCAAGGGAAAAGCTGCGACCAAAGGCCAACAGCGTGCAACCAGAAGACGTGTCGATTATAGTTCGCTCAAGCTACAATGCGCAAACGATTTGTTCCACAGAATTCCAAAACCCTCTTTCCACAGGAGCCACCCATGGCCAGAGATACCCTGTTTTTGCTCAAAGAAGACTTTGCCGATGGGCAAGGTGCCCCCTACTACTGTCCGGATTGCGCCCAAATCACCGGTGTGATGGCTTATTTTCCAAAACTCCGACACCAACTCGATGTCCGCTACGTCGACTTCGCCAAGCCGCGGAAGGAAATCGTTGCAATCCTCTCCGAGCAGCACCAAGGCTGTCCGGTCCTGATCCTCGACCAACCTCCGGCTATGGACGCACTGGCCTATGTGACCGGCCAAGTCAACGGCAAGAGCTTCATCGCCGGTGCCAAGGCGATCGGTAACTACTGGGCCTACACGCAGGGAGTCTCACGCCCACACTAACGGCTTGAGCTTGCACAAGTGGCTCACCTGCAAGTAGCTCACTCTCCAAAGCAAGCCACGGTCCCTTTGTCCGTCACCGCTAGAATCTTTCCTTCGCCGATGGCGCACGATGCGAGCAACTGGCCCGAGAGCTGATAGCTCCAGGCCTCCGTGCCGTCGGCAGCGTTGAATGCGTACAAGTTGCCGTCCAATCCGCCGACCCAGACCCTTGCGTCGCAAATGACCGGCGATGCGTCGCAACGCTTCCGCACGAGGGCCTCCCAGACCATTTTGCCCTCGCCTAGGTCGATTCCCAAGACCCGGCGATTGCGAGTCGTCAGGATCGCCAAACCATTGGCCCCTAGAATCGCAGGACTGGATCGTATTTCCTGCGCTCGCTCGGCATCGGAGAAAGCCCACTTCTTCTGACCATTCGAAACGTCGTAAGCCAGTACCTGGCCCGATTGTGTCGGGACGATCGCCAACGAACCATACATCGCTGGAGTCGAACCGCTTGGGCCCTCGAGCGACAACCCGTCCCCTTGCGCCTCGCCTAGCTTCAGATCGATTTTATGGAGCCGTCCGTCACAACCTCCCAAAAGTGCGAAATGCTCCCAGATCGTCGGCGCCGAGCGGAGTTGGTCGCCCGTAGAATACTCCCAAGCTTTCGAGCCATCTTGAAGCTTGAAAGCAAACAGCACACCCGCCTCGCTGCTGATGAGAACCAAGTCCTGATAAAAATTCGCTCCGCCGGCCATGGCCTGCATCGCGTCGGCTTCCCAAAGGACCTGGCCGTCCTGCGCCGACAAGCAATAGATGCTGCCATCGTAATCTCCAAGAACCAGCTTGCCGTCTCGATAAGCCAACGAAGCGACAAAGCCGTTTTTGAACGATTGTTTCCATACTTGCGAGCCATCGGCAAGGTTCAGGCAATAGACGTTTCCTTCGACATCGGCAAGCCAACACTTCCCGCCGAAGATCACCGGAGTCCCTTCAAAGCCAGACTTATCCCATGACTTCTCCCAAAGAAGCTTAGGGGATTTCGGAAGCTTTCCCGAAACAAAGCCGCTCGAGCCGGAGTCGGCTCGGCTTACGGTCCACTCCTGAGCCTGC
>JAJTEK010000068.1:0-5312 GCA_021299695.1 Pirellula sp.
GACATCAACGAGACGATCAACACGGCCGACCCCTCCATGGCTCCAAGCTGTAGCTGGCTTGCCCCAAGCGTTCCGACGAGAAACAGCGGTAATAGCGGAACCATCATCTCGCTGGAGATATCAGCAAAGAAGGATACAAAACTCAATACCCACACCTCTTTGGGCAATGGACCTCGAACATCGTTACGGCGATCAGAAGCGTTTGGATTTTCAGTTTGCATTAATTGAAAGTAGCCTCGTTAAGAGCATGGAACACATCTGCAGGCGAACGAATGCTACGAATAAACCATTTCCAAAGGAATCGCTCGCTCTGCACTGAGAATCGCATCCCATAAGGCCTTCTGAGTCACTACCGATGCAGGCCCCAAAGGGACCCAAGTCAACACAGATCGACTTCCTACTCGGAGCGTCCCGACCGAAGACTCCAATCCAAGAAATTCTGAGGGCCGCAACGTGCAAGCGGCCATCCAATACTCGGGTCCCAATACAGGAAACATTCGGCAAGCGGTTTTCCACTCTTCAAAGACCGACAGGTCCGGATTCGACGCCCTCGAGTCTGTCCCCAAAAACAAAGGAATTTTGCTCGCAGCTAGTCGTCTGGCCGGATGCCTAGCATGCCGGAAATGCTCGTGGGTCCGCGGACAGTACACCACTGCCATCCTATCGCGATAGCTCTCGAGCCACTTGATTTGATGGTCACTCAGGTAATTCCCATGGGCAATCAAGGCTCGATGCGAACCGCTAAGCAACCGCAAATGCTCATCGACCGTGCCGATCTCCATCGCATGCTCAGTGTCAATCCAAGGCTCGATCCAGTCCTTCATCGGACCCTCTCGATCCTCGATCCACTGCAACTCTTCGAGACTCTCTGCCAAATGCATACTGAGCAATCCACCCGGACTCCTCGTCTTCTCAAGTGCACCCCTGACCAACCGCTTCGAAGCCGTGTAAGGTGCATGAGGAGCAAGCCCCAAAGGAACCTGGCATACCCTTTGGGAGTTCCCGTCATCAATTCGCGACATGAGATCCAAAGCGTAGTTCCAAGTCTGCTTGCCCCTGGCCTCGTTGACATCCACCAATTCCACGCAAGGCCGAATCAGAATCGGTGGGCCAGAGACCAACGCATCGATATACTCTGAACGCCGATCGTCGAAAAATCCACTCGATGCTTGCTCAAGCCAATCCTCAGACCACGGCGCTGTCACATTATCGACGACCAATCGCGTGGCGCTCGACCAAGCCTCGCGAACCCCTCGAAGCGTCGCTTCCTTTTTGATCTGCGCAATATCTTGGCCGGAATCGACCAAAGCTCTCCGCCTTGCCATCACCTTGCCAAGCCATCGGACCATCGATGTACGAGCACTCGTCGACTCGTTGTCATTGGACTCGACGGCAAGCAGAGGGGATTCGATATCGCTAAATTCCAAATGGCAATGGGAATTGATCAATCCCGGCAGGATCGCGCCATCTTCGAGTCGGACCCTGGGCCAGGATCGGTAGCACAGGGGTAACTCGCTGCCGAAATACTCGATGCGCCCGGATTGGACCACCAAGAACCCGCCGCGAATAGCAGGGGATTCCAACGGTAGGATCCAATCCGACTCGACGACCAAAGTTGCCACAGGTATTGGTTAGGTTCTAGGATAGATTGTCGACTTCAAAACCCTTGCGGTAGGTCCGTCGAAGCAACGCGTTTGCCAACGCATGGTTGGGAACCGAAATCGCATCGGCGTTCCATTGCAACTCGCTGCCGGGAAATCGATTGGCAAGAGTTCCTAGCAAAACAGCTTCGGTCAACGGACCCGCATAGCCAAAATGAGCCGTTGTTGGGGCCCCACCTAAACACGCATCGACAAACAGGTGATAGTGATTCCCGTCGGGTGCAGCTTCGATTTTATAATCGGCGTACTGCTTTGCTGGCAGCAGTACAGGCATCGCCACATGGGGAAGCAACACGGCTCCCTTCTCACCCAAGAAAATCGAGCCCTGATCGGGCAAGCCCATTCGCTTCCCATCCGCACCCTCAAGCGGCCAAGCGGTCGTGTCGGGCATTTTCCCACCATCGCTCCATGTCAAAAGGAAATCGCTTGTCGTAAAAGCAGAGGCTCCAAACGTATAGCGAGTATGGTTCTGCATCCCAAAGGATTTCTGCGGCGCTGCAGAACTGCTAGATATCACCTTGGTGGGATTCCCTAACTTCAAAGCCGAAAAGACCGGGTCGAGAATGTGGATGGCCATATCCCCCATCGTCCCGCAACCGTAGTCGTACCAGCGACGCCAGTTGCCGGGGTGGAAATGCCCCTGGGAATACTCCCGGTTCGGAGCGGTTCCTAGCCACAGATCCCACTGCAAGAAATCCGGTACTGGATTGGGAGCCGGGTCCGGCCCCTCGTAGCCCCAAGTCTTGGAACTCCAGGAATGGGTCTCCCGAATTTTTCCAATGATACCGCTTTGGATCAGCTTGACCGCGGTTCGATAAGCGCTTGCTGAGTGGATCTGGGTACCCATCTGCGTGACGAGCTTTTTGCTCTCTGAAACAATTCGCAACTGACGAGATTCGTAGACATCGTGAGTCAGCGGTTTTTGGCAATAAACATGCTTGCCATAATTCATCGCAGTCATCGCTGCCGGAGCATGAGTGTGGTCAGGCGTCGAAACCGATACGGCATCGATCTGTCCGGCCATCTCGGCAAACATCTTGCGGAAATCACTAAAGCCTTTCGCATTGGGATGCCTTTTGGCCGCAGCAGCAAGATTGTTCGCATCGACATCGCACAACGCAACGACATCCACCTTGGCGTGGGAACTGAGCGACCCAAGATCCGCACCTCCCATCCCTCCAACACCAATGCTCGCCAACCGAAGTCGATCCGCGGTGATCGGGGCCGCAGCCAAGCCGCCTGCAAGATGTGCAGCGGCGATGGCACTGGCCGTTTGAGAAAAAAAGTCTCTACGCGTCGTCGAATGATTCTTCATGGCAAACTCCAAAAGCATCGCAAGGATCGAAATGGGGAAGGGGAGTCCAGGACTCGTCAAGCAGGGCAGGCTAGGGCGGTTGATCATAACAGTGTAACCAAGCCTATTGGACCCGTGGCACACTCATTACCCATGCTTGGTAAATTTGTCCCGCCAAAGTTTTCTGAAAACACCCAGAACCGATACCCTCGAGTCAGTGGCTCTTTGCTTTGCACTCCTAGAGCCTTGCCTATAATACAAATCCATTTTTTCCCCTAGCATGAGTTCACCTCACGCACGCATGGGGAATCCAAACCCGAGGCGAAAGCCCCAAACCAGACCAAATCGGACCGACTCATGACCTCACAACCACAACAAAGACCCCAAGGCTCCGTGCGATACGATCATTCCGGACGCGTGGTTTTGGTCACCGGAGGCTCCAACGGCATCGGACTTGCAATCTGCCGTGGCTTTAGCCAAGCCGGTGCATCGGTTCTCTGCGCAGATATCGCCGAATATCCCGATCTGAACGACCCCCATGTCCATTTCGTTCGCTCCGATGTGGCAAACCCCTCGGATTGCCAACATGCCGTCGAACTCGCGCTGGAAAAATGGGGAGCACTGGATGTTCTGGTCAATAACGCCGCCATCCAACCAGCTTCCTCGTACGTTCGTCTCGAGGACCTAAAGACACAGGACTTTGAACGCATGCTTGCGATCAACTTCTCAGGTTACACCTTCATGGCACAGCATGCCCTCAGAGCCATGCGAAAGCAGCAATGCGGCGTGGTCATCAACATCGCAAGTGGCCAAGCCCATCGCACGACCCGCGGGGTACCTGTCTACGGGCCGATCAAGGCGGCGAATGTACTTCAAGCCATGCAGTGGGGCGTCGAGTATGCTCGCGATGGTATTCGAGTCCTGAGCGTATCTCCAGGCGCAATCGATACCCCCTTGGTTCGAGCCACCCTGGAGGCACAAGGTGGCGAACGGGAACTGGCTAACCGGCACCCCCTTGGCCGCATCGGAACACCCGAAGAAATCGCCAATGCAGTCCTTTGGCTTTCAAGCAGCGATGCTTCGTTCATCACCGGCACCGATCTGGCTGTCGACGGCGGACTCGGAGCCTTGGGCGCTTTTGCTGAACCTTATCCGATGCGTTAGTTCAAATGCTGCTGCAGATAGTTCGCTCGCTCGGTATTGCGATCGCTACCGCTGAGCTTGCGTCCTCGAAGTTTTTGAAGATGGGCAGGTTGCGTGTGGATAAACATCTTGTTGAGCGTCGGTATCGTCAGCCCCTGGATCAATCCGAGATTGATCCCTAAACGTACCTTGCTCAAATAATGCATGGTCTCTTCGCTGCTGATCTTTTTGGCCGTCTTGAGGATCCCATGCGCCCGACTGACCAAATCGCTCAGGTCCGCTCGGTCCTCGTTGAGCAAGAACACTCGGGCTTTTCGCTCGTAATCGATCAACTGAGGAACGACCTCTTGGACCCGACGAATCAACTCCCCTTCGCTTTTTCCGAGCGTTGTCTGGTTGCTGACCTGATAAAAATCCCCCATGAACTGCGAGCCTTCGCCGAACAACCCACGCACCGCGACATTGATCTTTCCCAATGCCCTGAAGACCTTCTCAATCTGCTTGGTGGCCACCAAAGCCGGCAGGTGAAGCATTACACTGACCCGCAAACCGGTCCCGACATTCGTTGGGCATGCCGTCAAATAACCAAATTTGCTTGTGAATGCAAACTGCAAGTGAGCCTCCAAAGTATCGTCGAGCTTATCGATCCGCGACCAGCCATGCTCGAGATCCAAACCACTTTGCATGACCTGCAGACGCAAGTGATCCTCCTCGTTGACCATGATGCTGAATCGCTCGCTGGGATCAAGGATTACCGCACGCGTTCCCTCGGCATCACTCAACTCATGGCTGATCAACTGCCGCTCCATGAGGAACTGGCGATCCAAATCCCCAAGCTTGCTCACATCGATGTATTCGGCCTCAGTACCTATCTCGCAACGGTCGAACGCCAACTGAACGGCAGCAGCAATCTGCGTCCGCTGCTTGGTCGAACACTTACGTATAAAAGGAAAATCCGAAAGATTTCGGGCCAAACGGATGCGACTGCTAATGACGATGTCCGACTCAGGACCATCGCCTCGCATCCACTCTCCTGTCTGCTGGGTTAAATCATCGATTTTCAATTGGCACCAACCCATAAATTATCAGCAGGTCGTTCGATCACTTGAAGTCGGGATCTTTCTTGTCGTCCATGTCCCCGTCGCCTTCATCCAAGTCGCCTTCATCCAAGTCGTCTTCGTCCAGGTCGTCTTCGTCCAGGTCGTCTTCGTCCA
>JAJTEK010000068.1:5391-30967 GCA_021299695.1 Pirellula sp.
TCCAGGTCGTCTTCGTCCAGGTCGTCTTCGTCCAGATCGTCTCCGTCCAGGTCATCTTCGTCTAGGTCGATGGCTTCGGGATCTTCGTCCTCGTCGTGTTCTTCGTCGCCAAGCTCGTCTTCGTCCTCGATTTCCGGCAGGCCATCGGGCAGCGACTGAAACTCCTCTTCGAGTTCCAAAAGCTCCATCTCATGCTCGTCGAGTTCCAGAGCACCGCTCTGAACGGCGCTGATCTTGTCGCGAATCGCACCTGCCTCTTCGTAATTCTCCGCTTCAATCGCCCGCTGAAGGGCCGAACGCAATCGCTTGAGCTGGAAGTGGCGTTTGGGGGTCCCCCCAAGATTCTTCGGAACCTTACCTACGTGCTTTTGAGCGCCATGGATGTTCATAAGCAGCGGTTCGAGGTCCTCCTCGAAGACCACGTAGTCATAGGGGCAGCCAAGTCGCCCCCCTTTTCGAAACTCGGAAAAAGTTATTCCGCACATCGGGCAAGTCTTCTTGTCGGTCTGGGCCAGTTCGCTGGCCGCTTTTTCTAACTGCAATTGCTTCGAAAGCAAACTCGAGAGCGCTGTGGCCGTCTCGAGCGACTCGCCCGTCTGAAAAAAAACCCTCGCGTGATCTTCACACAAATGGATAAGCGTAGGGCCTGACGGGTCCGTCAGTTCCGTGATGTGAAAAATCGCGTTCTTCTCGCAGTGCTGGCACTTCATCGCAAATTTGGCTTTTTCGATTCGCGGATTCAATAGAGCCTGATAGTATAAGCGGTCAGAGCCGTTCGGGCGATGCACAACGGCGTGCGAATCGAGCAACTCCGAGACGAATTTTTTGCCGAAAATGACTACTTTTCCAAGTTTCGAAAGCTATCGGGATCTGTTCCATAGGTTCGATATCGTCCCGGTTTACCGCAGACTCCTGAGCGACCACCTGACCCCCGTCAGCGCCTTTCGCCTCCTGGACGATGGCACCTCATCGGCCGGACTTTTCGAGAGCGTTATCGGTGGCGAAAAAATTGGTCGCTACTCTTTCATCGCCGTCGGACCCCGCGCCCGAGTGGTGGCCTATGGCACCGAAGTCTCCTTCCATCGCGACCAAACGGTGGAGAACTTCCAGTGCGACGATCCCCTGGAATTCCTCTCCGAACAACTTGGGAACCAATCGATCGCACCGGTCCCGGAACTTCCACCGTTCGTCGGAGGCGCGATCGGATACGCCAGCTACGATGTCGTCCGCTACGTGGAAAACCTACCCAACCCCCCCGAGGATGACCGAAAACTCCCCGACCTAGATTTCGGCTTCTACGACCAACTGGTCATCTTTGACCATGTCAATAAGACCATCATGGTCGTTGTCCTGTCCCATTCGGCCAACGGAAAATCGGCCAACGGGAAATGCAACAATCCACTCTCGCCAGAGATAGCCTACCGAGAGGCCTCGGGCTGGATCGACCGGATCGTCGAACGACTCGACCAACCTTTGCCCCAACACTCCCTGGCGGATATCCCCCTGACCTACACCCCGACCCTCAATCCAAAATCGAATTTCTCCAAAGAAGGCTTCCAGGAAGCCGTTTTGAAATGCCGGCAATACATCGAGGCCGGGGATATCTTCCAAGTCGTCTTGAGCCAACGATTCGAAATCCAAAGCCAAAGCGAACCGATCGAAATCTTCCGAACCTTGAGGGTCATCAACCCGAGCCCCTTTATGTTCCTGCTGCGAACCCCCGAATGCACCCTTGTCGGCAGCAGCCCAGAAGTCATGGCTCGAGTCGTCGATCGGGTCGTGACGGTCCGCCCTCTGGCCGGTACTCGACCCCGGGGCAAGTCCTCCGAAGAGGACCGTCGACTCTCCGAGGAACTACTAGCCGATCCCAAGGAACGGGCCGAACATGTGATGCTCGTTGACCTCGGACGAAATGACGTCGGACGCGTCGCCCAATTCGGCTCGGTTCGCCTGAACGATTTGATGGTCGTCGAACTCTATTCCCACGTCATGCACATCTCGTCGAATGTCCAAGGCACCTTGCGCGAGGATCTTTCAGCCATGGACGCATTTCGAGCCTGCTTACCCGCAGGTACCGTCAGCGGAGCCCCCAAAGTCCGCGCCATGGAGATCATCGACGAACTCGAACCGACCAAACGCGGTCCCTATGCAGGGGCGGTAGGCTATTTCGACTACCGTGGCAATATGGATACCTGCATCACCCTGCGAACCATGGTCATCCAAAACCAACGTGTCTACATCCAAGCCGGAGCAGGACTCGTCGCCGACAGCGATCCGATCAGTGAATACCAAGAGACGGTCAACAAAGCCAAGGCACTTTTAGCAGCGGTCGAAGTTACCGACCTAAGAACGAGTCAAACCCCTTAGTTCGCTCCATAGTTCGTGCCTCGCATTGGATTTCGTCCTGCTCGTACTCGATGGCTGTTTGAACTGCGGCGCGGCTGATCATTGAGCGAGGCGGGTCGCGGTGGCTCAGCCCTTAGATGGCGAAATAATCTCGCTGTCAAAGTAGTTTGTTGACATCCCAGCGTCGACAATCAACGTCTGGGCGTTGATCCCCGAGGACCTCGGACTCAAAAGAAACAACGCTGTATCGGCGACCTCCTGGGTCGTTAAACCAACCTTGCGCGGTATGGCCTTCTCTGCAAACAAATAAGCATCGACATAGCCTGGAATCCCTGCCGAGGCGCTGGTCTTGAGCAAGCCTGCACCCACCGCATTGAATCGGACTCGGGAAAAGCGACTAAAGGACTTGGCCAAAAAAGCCAACGAAGAATCCAATGCGGCTTTCACCGGAGCCATGAACCCATAACTCTCCGAGGCCATCTTGGTCGTCGAAATGCTGATCGTCACGACCGAAGCGTCGGGGCGAAGAATGGGACCGAGTGCATCGCTGATGGCGATCAACGAAAAGCACGAGATGTCGATCGCCTGAAGAAACTGCTTGCGCGTCGTCTGATGAAACGGCTTGATCCCATCGCTATAGTCGGCAAAGGCGATCGAGTGACACACCCCGGCGATGGGAACCTCTTGCTCGATCAACTCCTTGGCCATCTGATCGATCTGCTCTTGGTGCTCGACGTCACAAACCAAAATCTGTGATTCGGGGAATAGCTTCGCGACCTCCGCATGACGCTTCGGACTGCGAACCACCAAGACGACTTCCGCTCCGACCTCCAAGAGTGTCTTGGCGATGTGCGCTGCGACACTTTTTTTATTCGCGACTCCAAAGACAACCACACGTTGCCCCGTGAGGCTCAAAAAATCACTCATCCTGCCCTAATTTCCTTGAAGGCTATGAACCATCGAAAGCTCCTGCAAGGTCCCGGCCGTCGCATCCTGAACCCGCAACTTGATCTGAATTGCCGGTATCGCATAACGGTAAGGTGGGCTCGTATCGCGCTCGGATTCCTCGTCGATCACACCATTGTTGTTGTTGTCGACCCCATCGATCCCGTGATCCGCCGTCGTACTTACCACAGCCGTTCCACCATAAGGAACCATTCCGTTCTCTGAGATGCCGTTGAGCTGCGCATTCCCATCCGATTCGTAGTAGTCGCTGGAAGTATCGAACGTCGGCTGATGGACCGAAAACGCCGTGGAATACTTGCCCGAGCGAATCATCGAATCGACGACTCCACCGGATATCGGCTCGTAACCGGACAACGCACTACCCCAAATCGATCCGCTAGGAGCCAACCCATGGGTACTGCCTGATGCGTTGACCAATTGGTTGCGTACCCGAAAGCCCCACGAAAGATCGACAAATGTGCCGGAGTTGGCCGCAATGACTTCCCCGCTTTTGAGCATCACTGCATACCCCGGATCGCTCGGTCCGACGATCAAATCATCGTATCCCCGCTCGCCGGCTGCCGCCATTTTTTGAGCCATAGGTGCGTTTACATCCGTCAAGCTCCCGTAAAGCCCATCGACCCCAGGGGTATAGAGTTGCGTGGCCGTGCTGTCGTAACCCCGAACATCAAAACCCACCACATTCGAAGCGACAATTTCTTCTTGCGTATGCTGGACTGTGTAAGTGTTGTTTCCGGCCAAAACCAAATTCGTACGGCAAAAAGCCGATGGAAAAAACCCGCGATCGTTGTTGGGATTCACTCCCGACATGGCCAAGTTGGTCATGGCCAAGTAGTTGCCGTTGGAGTTCGCTTCGTTGGTCAACGCCAAGATCGGTAGCGATGCTTGATTCGCATTGACCGGCAAACTGTAGTGAGCAAAACGATTCTCCGGTCGCTGAAGATCCCCGAGCGAATTGGTCTTGAGCACAAAACGACTGTTCGCAGCGTCCCAATGCTTACGCACCGAAAGATCCGTACGCTGGTAAGCAAACCGCATCTGATAACGGAAAGAGTCCGCATCGTTCAGATCGATCGGCAAAGGGGACGCGATCAGTTGCTCGTCGAGAGGTACTGTAGGTAGCTTCGATACGTTCAGGTCCAAATCGGGACGAATCAACATCACTCGTCGACACAGAGCCACCCGGTCGGGCATCCCATCCGGATCGGGAATGGTGTCCCCATTCAAATCCACCACGGGAATCACATCGTTGACCGGCGTCGATCCAGGCGTGCTCGAATAGTTCCCGTTGGAATTTTGTGGGTCCGGATTGTTGAGCATCCCTACCTCGTTAAGCGGACGCATAAACCAAGCGATCTCGGCGTACTCCGATGCGATCGTCACATCGGTAAGCCAATCCTGAAACGTAATCGTTCCGAGGTCCCCTGAATGGATTTTCATCAAGGCCAATGGGACTCGTCCGTAAAACCACTGCCCATCGCGAGCCTTGGCCGTGAACATCATCATATCGTCGATGTCCGACCAACGGCTTGCACTGAGCTTGTCTTCGATCTCAACCCCAGTCGGGACATAATTAAAGAGCATCGCTGTCGAATCCGACAACGGGCCATCGTAATAAACGAAATAACCATTGGGAGACTTCGAACTCTGTGGATGCACCGTCGTCGAGACGGTCAACCCCTGCAAGTCCGACCGCAACAAGGTCGAAATCGATCGAAGCTGATCGCTCGAGGTCAACCGAGCCCGACCCGACGAAATGCTCTGACTCGTGGTCTTGAAGCCCTGGGCCAGGGCCAGCATGATCATCAGCGTCAATGCCGTCGCAATGAGGACTTCGATCAAAGTCATTCCGCGGGGTACAAATCGCCTAGCCATGGGATCGCCTCTTTGATTCGCCGAAGTTGAAAATTGTTTTCGATGAGTTTTCGTTCCACCGATCCCCATGGGTGTTCCCAAACGGGTACTCGACGGGGTGATGGACCAACGCGCAGGTGAGTTTTTCGTGTGTGCCTAGGTGCGACGGAGGCTGTACATCGCTACGGTTTATTTAATCCTAGAACGCTCCGGAAGTCAATATTTTATCGCAACTTAGGTGAAACGTGTGCGATGCAAAACCTTGAAAAAACCGGTTTTCCGATCGGCTCAGAGACCCGCTACCGTGGCCGAATCGCACCCAAAGGGCATCGCTGATTGAAGGATCGAACTATACTGAGCCACCGATCACCCCCAAAGAGCCATTCCCCTGCGTCGATTCGACCCCTGCATTGATGTCCGACCACCGAATCATCAAACTATCGCACACGATTCTCGAATCGGCCATCGATGAATGGAACCGAACGCTCTCCCAAGGCCCCCCAGGCGATCCAAAAGCCCTCCTGGAACTGATCCACCAAGCGCGATCGCGGATCCCGGAATTGTTCGATTCAGTGGATCTGTCCAATCCTGTGCCCCTTGGAAAGGGAGGCCTCTTGGCCTGGCTGCTGTGGTTTTCAAGCCACCTCGACCAATCGCAACTGAGCCCCGAGTGCAAAACGCCACTCAAGGAATCCCTCGGTCGCGCAATCTCCCTCCTGAGCTCCAATCTCTCGGTCCACGAGGCGATCGAATCGGCCGCCCGACGCCAAACCTACGAATTGGCCTACGGCCTTAGCCATGAAATCAACAACCCACTTGGCAATATCCTCGCAAGAGCCCAGCAGCTTTTGTCCAAGTCGACCGATCCGCACGACCGAAAATCCTTGGCCACCGTCGTCGACCAAGCCATGCGGGCTCATGAGATGCTCGCCGAAATCATGCGGGCTATCCAGCCGCAACAGGTCCAATGCTTCGATGTCGACCTCCTACCGCTTGTTCAAAAAGCCTTCGCGATTTCCAAACCGCTGGCGAAACCCAAAAACCTCGCCTGGCGACTGCGTACCGACCCAACCGTTGCGTATGCCCAAGTCGATCCAGCCGGGGTGCTCGAGGCTCTGCGACTCGTCGCTCAAAACGCCATCGATGCATGCCGTCAGTCCGATCGTGTCGATTGGTCGGTTGAAATCCTCGCCTCGAACATCCGGATCGCTATCCATGACACCGGGCCAGGACTCAGCCCACATGCGGTCCGACGCGCTTGGGACCTGTGCTACAGCGGGAGAGAAGCGGGTCGAGGACTCGGCCTATCGCTAGCCGTCGTGCGCCGCTTAGTAACCCAAAGCGGCGGAACCGTCGAGCTTTCCAGCGAAAAACAACTCGGATGCCGCGTCGAACTGAAATTCCCGAACCGAAACCCACCAGAGACTTGCGCACAAACTCAAAATCCCAGGAAGTCCTGGAGAATCTAACGCCGACTCCGAGCCGCCTCGCGATCGGCCTTCAACGCAGCCGTCTCATTAGCTAGCTTATTCTCAGAACCAGCGGGGAAGTATTGGATATCGTCCATCAAGTAGTAGCCGCTGGGTAGAGTTTGGCCCGCGACATGGACCTGGCACCCAGTGCTAGAGACGATCCCGCCCACGGCAGCAAAGGCAACCAATGCATGCTGTACGGAAAGCAAGCGGACCGATGGGGTGCGTAGTGTTTTAGAAGCTTTCATGTGTTCGTTTCCGTCGTTGGACTCTCACCCGGCATGGACGATACTCGGCGCCCGATCCGGCGACCTTATCCTGTGGTATCGGTCCTAACAAAGATTCCCTTGAGGAAAACTATCCCTGATTTAACGGATCGGACGGATCGGACGGATCGGACGGATCGGACGGATCGGACGGATCAGGCAGATCGGACAGATCGGTGGTCCTCGGCGAGCCGATCGAGCAAACCGGCGAACTCCTCAATCGATGGGGTCTGCATTTGCGGATCCTTGGCAAGGTCATCCCAACGCCGAAGTTGCACGGCCTCAAACGCATAGAGCTCATCCCGAAAATCGTCGATTTGCGATTGGGACATCACCCCTCCTTGGTCGTAAAAGCTCTTAAGCGATGCCGGGGACAGCTTGGCCAAGTACTCCGGTTCGACGGTGCACAGATAACGCTTGGCTGCCACATGCAACCGAACCGGATCGGCGACAGCCTTGCCAAAATTCGATTCGATCCATCCATAAGCCCGTTGCTCGTGGGCATCGTCGAGATTTTCCGTATCGCTGCCAGGCATGGCTTGATCGTCGATGATGTGGCCCAAATCGTGCAGCAAAGCCGCCCCGATCATCGCTGAGCCAGCACCTTGCCGCTTGGCCAACACTGCGCACTGCAGAGCATGCTCGAGCTGAGTGACTTGCTCGCTCCCATAGCGTCCCTGCCCACGATTCACGAAAAGACGAATGACATGCTCAGTGGCAGAATGAACCATCGCTTGAACCTTTCGCAGTAATCTCTTGATGACGCTAAACGAGTCTCCCGTCGGGGATTGACATGATAACCGGTAGGCCTCCCATGGAAGGCCTACCGGTCGCCAAATCCACTCATGAAATTTCCATGAAGGCTTTGCTTCAATGGGGCCCGTTAGGTTCGATGATCAAGATCTCTGAATTGAGTTTTTCAAGTTTCAAGCTGCTCGTTTGACCACTGGGCCATTCGACTTTGAGGTTCGCCCTTGCCAAGTTTCCGAGACTTGGCAACTCAGAGCCAGACTCGGTTGCAGACGGAACTCGAGATTCAACACGGCCCGATTCAGCAGGACCGACGCCGGGTATCCCGAAGTGAAGCGCTGAGTCGTTGGTCGAAGCGTAAGACCCACCGCCGACGCGCTGGCGGACCCAAACCCGATCCCCGAGGCTTAAAGTCACAATCGCGCCAACCCCGTCGCGATTCGAGGCCTGTCCGACAAGACGTACGCTCAGATAAGCACCTTGGCGATCCGAACGGTTTTCGAGAACTGCACATGGAGCATCGATACGAGTGATTACCAGATCGACCAAGCCGTCTCGATTCAGATCTCCGATGGCCAACCCGCGCCCATCTTGCGGAGTTTGGAAAAAGGGGGAGTCTTTGGCGCTGAGCATAAAACGACTCCCTTCGATATTCTCGAGGACCTGAGGACGCTGCGAATGGTTCGGCGAGTGACGCTCCAAATGGCCGTTGACGATCACGATGTCTTCGTCGCCATCGAGCTCCAAATCGCACATGGCTGTCCCCCAGCCGACCGACTGTTCGTCGGTTGACGTCACACGAGTCGCATGGGTCGCATAGGAGTAACTCAACCGACCGAGGCCACGGTACAACGCACAGAATTCGTCGGCGTAATTGGTCACCCAGAGATCAAACTTTTGATCGTTGTTGTAGTCTCCGAGCGCAATGCCCATGCTCCCCTCGGCTCGGCCTTGGTCGTTGGTGGCAACTCCTGCTCTACGCCCGATTTCCGTCCACTGGAAACTGCCGTCGTTGCGAAAAAGCAAGTTCGGTTCGACATCGTTGGCGATGTACAAATCCGTATCGCGATCCGAATCGAGATCCGCTGCCAGAATCCCAAGGCCTCGCAAGGAGATCCCCGAAAAGCTCTCCGGCGTGCGCTCAATGAAAGTGCCGTCCGAGAGATTTTCATAGAGTGAATCCCGCAATCCAACAAAATCGGTCGGACCGCAGTAATCCCGAAGATTCGGATCCTTCTGGGAGGGGCACGTCGGATTGTTTGCCCAAGTCCAATTCGCGTAATGAACCACGTATAGGTCCAAATCAGAGTCCTGGTCTGCATCAAAAAAAACGGCCGCTGTACTCCAAAGCGTGTCCTCAATGGGCTGAACCTTTTCAAAGGTCCCATCCCCCTGATTGCGGAACCATTGGAGACGATCAAAACCGGTGACGACCAAATCGCTCATTCCATCGCTGTCGTAATCGGCAGCCACAATCGCAGAATGGTAAGTCGCCGAGAAATCCAAAAAGGCAAACTCCCTGCATGGATCAAACGCCCAAGCATCGACCTGGCGGTACAGCCCCCCGGAGTGACCAAGCATCCGCTGCGTCGACCGATCGGGCGATCCCCCACCGGAAGTGACGATATCGAGCTTGCCATCGCGATCGTAGTCGATCAGCGCCGAGCCACCCCCTGTCGTCTCGATCAACGAGAACACGTTTTGCTCGCTTCCATCGCGATACTCACTGCCGAGCAACGCTCGCGGGACTTCCTCGAACCGCAATCGGCTCACCGGAGTCGAAGCGGACTGAGACTGCGATCCGGACACGACAGGCTCGGCCCCCGCCGGTCCCTGACCTCCCCCCGGGCGCTTGGTGCAACCGACGAGCAACCCAACGCCCGATCCCCCCAGCACCACCAACAACAAGACCAACAAATTCACTCGGGTCGCTCGGGTCCTCGAAATCGTCGTGTGCATTGGACTCATGAGGCAATCCAGACCTGGGGATTTCGATTAGGGTTTTCCGGGGGCATTGAGGTACCGTCGATGGACCGCCGCAAACTGAGGCTGCTCGGTCCGATCGTAGTAAAGAGCAAGGTCCTGGTGGGCAGGTGCGAACTTCTCATCGAGCTTCAAAGCCGCTTCGAGCCAATAGATACCATTCTCTCGCGATTTCTTGTGGAGCAGCAAATGCCCAAGCGCATAACACTGTTCAGCCGTGCGATTGGGATTGCTCAGCAATTCAAACAACATGCCGTCTGCAAGCACCGTTTGCTTTTGCCCCGTGTCGGCGATCGCTGCGTAACTAGCCGACCTTTGCTCATCTCCCAGACGTTGATAAGCTTGACTCAGAGTCGAAGCGATCTCGACATCCTCGGGCCAAAGCTTGGCCAGTCCGCTCAGTGTGTCAATGACCTTCTGACTCTCGTCAACATCGAGATAGAGTTTGGCGATCTGAAGCCTTAGCGACGGCGGGATAGGTTTCGACGGATCGCTGATGCTCAAAGTCGTTTCGATGCGCCCGAGGGCTTGCTCGGCTTTGCCGAGTTTGCGCAAGACCTCCGAGTAACTCAAGAGCCCCTCGGCGCTGTCAGGCTGACTTTGCAAAAATCGATCCAGCATCGCTTCGGCCCTTTCGAATTGCTGGTCGCCTTGGTATGCCATCCCCGCTTGAAGATACAGCGGAAGAAAATCCGGATGCTTTTCAAGTGCCGGTTCAAGCGCCAGCAGCGCGTTTTTCCAATCGCGACGAGCAAGTCGCATCATGCCTCGAAACGTCGGGATCCAAGCTACGCCCGGGGATTGGGCTTCCCACAAAGGCAAAAATCGCTCGACCGCCTCGGAATTCTGATTGCGAAGCAATCCAAAAACCAAGCTGCGAGCCGCATCATCGAACATGGGTTCGTTGGAAACCATGAAGTCCGCGACGCGAGCTTCAAGCGATTCGAGGTCCCCGAGCTGGGCCTCAAAAAGGAATCTCTCTGCTTGGACAGTTTCGGATCGGAGCCCAAGGCCTTGTGCTAACTCCAACTGACGCTCAAACGGCTCTTTTTTGCCCGATTGACGATACGCCCGGGCCAACATGTGCCTAAGGTCGGCTCGCTCGCCGAATCGCGCCTTGAGCGACTCCAGAGCCGCTATCGCCTTAGAATTCTCTTCGGATCGCAAAAGACTCTCGACCGAAACGATCCCTTGCCGATACCCCATATTCTGCCAAGCGTAGACCGACACAAGGGCCAGCAACCCCAAAAGAAACGGCAAACGAAGCTTATGCAAGCCTCGGCTCGAAGGTACCGATGATGTGCTGGAATTCGATCGATTCATACCCATAGTCTAGCCAATCATCCCGTCGAGGTGCTCCCAAGACGACCGAATTCGAACTCCAAATCGCACTGGGTGTCCGACGCAAACCCTCAAGCCGATTACCTTTTTTAATTCCGATTGACAAGGGGATCTGAGGTTAAAAATCCGAAATTAATCCAACCCGCCCCCCCAAGCTAGTTGACGCGTCACAAAGCCGCGTTGTATATTGCACATGGGGCCAAAATCCGCGTTAAACGGCTTTAGTGCTAAACAAATCGTTATTATTTGCGAATGGTTCAAACGGTTTTGACCCCGATCTCCAGTAAGTCAGGCAGTTCTTCATCTTTTCTGAAAGGGTTCTTAGCAATGACTAAGGGTCAAAAGTCCGGTCGCCAGGGCTTCACACTTGTGGAGTTGTTGGTGGTGATTGCCATCATCGGCATTTTGGTTGGTTTGTTGTTGCCAGCGGTCCAAGCGGCCCGTGAAGCAGCTCGTCGAATGTCCTGCGGAAGCAACATTCGACAAATTGGTTTGGCGCTCCAAAACTACGAGAGTGCCTACAAGCGTTTCCCAATGTCGGTCAACTATGGCTCGGCACGCGGTCGTCAACAGTTCCACGCTTACCACCACACGTGGCTAGCAGCGATCCTCCCCCAAATGGAAGGCTCGACGATCTCCTCAGGAGTTAACTACAACCTTAGGGTCTGGGGTCAACCGATCGTCAGCACCCGCGTTGCAAACTTGCTTTGCCCTTCGGATTCGACCATCGAGAAGGTGTTCGCGCAGCACAACATCGCTCCTACAAGCTACGCCGGTAGCCAAGGCTTCCACTGGTGGCCAGATGCAGGCGTGGGCCCAGGATGGGGTGGTCCAAACATGGGCATCGGTACCGCAGGCGACCTGTCGGGTCTCTTTGCTCCATCGCGCGCTAACCAAATGCGCGATATCACCGACGGAACCTCCGGAACCATCGTAGTCGGCGAAACCGATACGGCCAACTTCTACGGCGGTCCATTCATGACCACCGGATCCGGTCTCCGACGGGCTCCCTACACCAGCGGTGTTTTCCGCGCTGCTTTCGTGGGCTTGACCCACACAGGCTGGGGATCCAACGAAGGTGGCGGAGCCGGCGCACTGGAAGTCGACGGATCGGGCCCCAAACAGTCCGGATCTTGGTTCCGCCCTGCTGCCTATGCCTACGAACCGACCTACATCTGCGCTTGGGGTATCAATACCGAATGGCCTGGTACCTCCAGCTACCACGGTCCACTGATCCAAGTCGCACGTGCTGACGGGAGCGCCAACACCCTCTCGCAAAACGTCAACTACGGCGTCTACCTCCGACTCAACGCCATCGCTGACAACAACGTGACTCCCGATCCAGCCGACTAGTCTCGGTTGTATTTCGCTTCCCCAAAACAGAAAGTTTTCAAATGAAAAACCTTGTGCTCAGTCTCTTTGCACTCTCGATGTTGTCGCTGGCCCTGGCCGGCTGCGGCAAAGGCCCAGATCCCAAAAAGAATCCTGATTTCCAGGAAAAAACCTTGATGGATCCAGGTGCGGTCAAGATGGGTGATAACGGACCAAAGGTCAATCAGCAGTAAAACTCGCCGAAAAATCGACGACCTGTCCCAAAGACACATCCGTCGCAAAATAAAAAGGGGTGGCTTGCCAAAGCCACCCCTTTTTTCATTCTCTAAAGCCCTTGATATCTACCAAGCATACTCGTCAATCATTCGCTCGAGCCTGCTCAACTCTTCGTTGATGTCCAACGAAAAACACGATAACTGACGACTCCGACGAAGACTCGCATGCGATCGCAACGGTGCCCCCTCGTCCCGACGACTCAATCGGCCAACGAGCATCTGCTCCAATTGACCAAGGTAACTGTCCTCGAGTTGCCTTTGCTGCCATCTGAGCAACATGATGAAATTTCTCCAACACGGGTTCTACTAAAAAAGTCCAAGTAAAAATTCTGCGTTCCTTACGCACACCAATGGTGCAACAAAATTGAACAGACGACGGCTTTTTTAACCCTTGAGCTACTTGAATAAAAATCCCAAGCTCGTTTTTTCGATACCAACCCTAAGGTTTCTCATTTCGAAGGCACTTGCCTGAGATATCTCCCAAAATGCTCGAAAAACAACTCAAGTCAGCTCCGTATATCTCTCGGCGTACCTCTCGGCACAACCAAGGTCCCTTTAGCGAGCCCCAGTCCTGAGTTAGGATTTGCACCCATGCAATGCACCCTCAACTTGGGAGCCACTGTGATTTGGAGCCACTGGGAATTGGAGCCACCTTGAAAATGTATTGGTTATCCCTGCCGTTATCCCTGCCGTTATCCCTGCTGCTATCCTTGCTAGCTACTAGCCCGGGTGCCGAGGATTCCGCGCCGCGAATCCTCGATAACCAAGCCGCATCGATCGCGAAACTCGCTCTCGATGGAATCCATCGCCAATACCCCAACAAACCCTCAAACGTACTGGTCGGACCAGCCGATGTCCTGAGCCCCAAAGAACTCCACCCAGCCTTCTACGGGTGCTTCGATTGGCACAGCAGCGTCCACGGACACTGGACCTTGGTCCGTTTACTCAAAACCAACCCCAACCATGCGTTAGCCCAAACGTCCCGCGAACGCCTCGGTCAGAGCTTGACCAAGGAAAACATCGACGCTGAAACCGCATACTTTCGAATCAAAGAAAACCGCTCCTTCGAACGCATGTACGGATGGGCTTGGCTCCTGAGGCTCGTAGCCGAACTCCATTCATGGGACGACCCACAGGCACGCCAGTGGCTCGAAACGCTCAAACCCCTGGAAAAAGAAATTGTCGACCTGACGCTCGCATACCTCCCTAGGCTCAGCAATCCGATCCGAACCGGCGTCCATCCCGATACTGCCTTTGCACTAAGCCAAACCCTCGACTACGCACGCACCGTGGGCAACCTCGAACTTGCCCATGCCGTCGAGAAACGATCGCGTGAGTACTACATGAACGATCGCAATTACGCCTCGCAATACGAGCCCTCTGGCGAAGATTTCTTTTCTCCATCGCTCAACGAAGCAGACCTGATGCGACGAATCCTCCCGGCCAAAGATTTCGAAGCATGGCTCGACCTGTTTCTGAATCCCTCCGATCCCGGAGCCCACTCGAAACTCCTTACCCCAGTCGTAGTCTCAGATCTGACCGACGGGAAACTCGTCCACCTAGCCGGCTTGAACCTCTCGCGGGCTTGGACCCTCGATGCGATCTGTCAATCGCTCCCCGAGAATGGAACCTGGAAAGATCGATTCGCCCTCTCGGCCCAGGCCCACCGTGATGCAGGGTTAGCCTACGTGTTCAGCGGTCATTACGAAGGGGAACACTGGCTAGGGACCTTTGCCGTCTATGCCCTTACAGGTGTAGGCCGATGAGCAACGACGATTCGTCCTACCCATCGGACCAACCGGAAAAACCCATCGATCTAGTCCTCGTCGTACCGACCCGATCTCCCATCCAGATCGATGCATCGAGAATCAAGCAAGCGTGTGCACTGCTAGGTCCGAGGCTCGCTTGCGAGGTGTCTCTCATCGAATTGAACAACGATACGGAGGATTTCAACAGCCCGGGCCCCTTGCACCCGTCCGGCAAAATCTACCATCGTGTCGTCATCACCCCCCTGGGCTTCGAACCTGTGCCCCTAGACCAAATGCGTGCTGCATGCTGGTTTGGAAAAATCCCTGCCGCTTCCAAGGTCTATATGGCAGAACCGCTCACGGCACGGGAGGTCGGCCAGTGGGTCGGAAATCGCGGCGGTTCGATACAAGACTCGGATCGCAAGCCGCTGGTTTTCCCACGAGTACCCATGGACCAATCCCATTCGACTCTGACTCAATCCCAACTCGAAACCCTCGCCCTAATCGCATTCTGGGCCAATGGCCTGTCCACAAACTCGGTGATCTTCGCGGAAAGTCGCTCGAATGATTGGTCGGATATTCCCTCGGAAGATGCCCCTGAGATTCCTGGCACGGGTGGCAGCCGATTCCCTCGGATCGAGCTGGACCCAGAGGACTTGAGCACCTGGATGATCCAACGATACCTCCGTGCGGTTCGCTCCAGAGCGATCCCCTGGAATGCCGATTCGGATTGCGATTGGCCAATGCTCAACGCCTTGCATTACCAACTCCAACAACAACTTCCGTCCGAATACGCCGAGCGGCTCGACGATGTCTCGGCTCGATCGATGGGAAGCGCCAAAATCGCCCCAGACGAATCGGGCTTGGTCCCCTGGGACAAAATCTGGACCTCCTTTTGCGATCTTGCGATGGCCGGTGGGCCCCCTCATCGAGGAAAGCTTCTCGAACCTGTTTCGATCGAGCGAATCGAACAAGCCCCCGAAGCCTATCGTGCCGTCGTCGCCGAGCTCCAACGTGGAATCCGCCTCGCGAGCGGCCTGAACACCTGCCAAAGTCCTTATCTAGGCTGGGTCTGCATCGAGTGCGACAGCGAGCCCATGGCCGCTTGGCTCATGCGAGCAATCTTGGTCGAAAACATCTCGGTTCGTCGCGAGTCGACCAAGCTCTATCTGCCTGCCGGGCCCGACTACCGAATCGACAAAGAGATCAAGAACGTGATCACTTCGGTCGCAAAAACTCACCATTACTGGCAGGCGCATCTGCGAAGCCGTCAGCCGCCAAAACCGCTGTAACGCTCAAGCCCCCTGGCAAAGGTCCAACGCGAAAGCAGATAAAAAAACAGCACCCACCCGAAAAGCATCGCCATGTCGATCGCTAACGCCGTACCCTGAACCTTACCCAAGAAAACCGCGGCAGGGAAATAGGCTAGGTACTTGATCGGCAAGTAGTTGACAATCGTATCGAAGGGAGCCGGCAGGAGATCCAAAGGGAACATGTGCCCGGAAAGAAAAAACTGCAAAAGCATGTAGACAAACAGCAAGGAAGAAACCTCGAGCATCCAAAACCCGACCAAACCCAAACAGGCTTCGAGGTAAAACCCAAGCGCAAAGCTCATTCCCAGCGAAACGACAAAGCAAGCAATCGTCAACGCATCAGGCCAACCAGCCGTAAAGTAACTGCGGCAGAGAAAAAACATCAAGATAAACGGGCCAGTGGCGATGAAATAATAAGCCACCTTGTGCGCCACACGCGACCAGAACAGAAACGAAAGCAGATCGATGGGCTGGACCAAGTACCGCTTGATCTCCCCGTCTCGAATCGTTTTCGCGATGCTCGACGAGAGACCCGGCATGCTCGAAAACGCCCTTCCGACCATCGTCAGCAGATAGTAAGCGACCATGTCGCGGAAGGAATATCCAGAGATGCGACCCGCATGGGGATCCTCTGGAGATAACGATTGAAAGACGGCCCACCAAAGGAAAACCTGGGTGACGATCGGCAGAAAACGCATCAGGGTTCCCAAGGCAAAATCGCCCCGATAAGCCAATTTCTCAGCCAATGCCGTTTTGACAATCATCCAACGCGTCGACCAACCATGCGCCCATGCGCTTCGCTCGGTGCTGTGCATGGGTGCCTCAGTTCGCCTCAGCAATCGAATGGAACAAGCTCGCGATGACTTCCTCGAGCGGTGGGTCCTCGACGGCCACATCATCGACCGTATAGGTGTTGAGAATCTCGGCTAATACTCGCGACACATTCGACCTTGGTACTCGAATCGATACGCGCGGCATGTCGGTCTTGAGAATCTCGCCGAAGCGTTCGAGTCCGCTCGCCGCTTGCTCGATACCCAACTGGAGCTGGATCACTTTGGAACCCGAAAAACTATCGATGATGCCACTGAGCGAACCGTCGTACTGCAGGATCCCTTGGGCGATGACCACCACCCGCTGGCACAAAGCCGACACGTCCTTCATGTAGTGACTCGTGAGCAATATCGTGATCTGACGCTCCTCCTGGTAGTGCTTGAGGAACTGCTGGATGTTGCGCTGTGCGATCACATCGAGTCCGATCGTCGGCTCGTCCAAAAACAACACGTCCGGAGAATGCAGCAGCGCAGCGATCAGTTCCATTTTCATGCGCTCGCCGAGAGAAAGCTCTCGAACGGGTCTGCCTAAAAGCTTTTGTACATCCAAAAGGGACGTCAGTTCTGAGAGGTTCGAGTCGAAACTGGTCCGATCGATCGCGTAGATCTGCTGATGAAGCCTAAAGGACTCTTGTGCGGGCAAATCCCACCATAACTGGTTCTTTTGACCCATCACCAACGCAAACCGACGTCGGTATTCCATGTCCCTTTTCCAAGGGACAAAACCCATGACGCTGGCCGTTCCACTCGTGGGGTAAATCACCCCAGAAAGAAGCTTGAGCGTGGTGGTCTTTCCGGCACCGTTGGGCCCCAAAAAAGCCACAAACTCACCAGGCTCAACCCGTAAGGTAATCCCCCGAACCGCCTCGATGGTCTTGTAGTCGCGATGAAAAAGCCCCCGAACCGATTCGAGCAGCCCCTCCTTTTTTTGGTAAACCCTGTACGATTTGGTCAGTTGATCGATTTGAATGATGGACATAAAAATCGATTATACGATGTGGTCCCGATTTAACGAGGGTGCTCCTAATTTAACAAACGCGGTTATGTCTACCAAAATCAATCGAAACAAAGCGGTCGTGCTGCTCAGCGGTGGACTCGATTCAACCACCTGCTTGGCGATCTGCAAAGATGCCGGTTTTATCCCCTATGCCATCAGCTTCCGATACGGCCAACGCCACGCGTTGGAGCTCCAACGCGCTGAGCAAATCGCCCGCGATGCGAACGTCGCACAACACGCTATCATCCAACTCGACCTGGCTAGCTTCGCCGGCAGCGCTCTGACCGACACGTCCCTGGCCGTTCCCAAACACGATTCAGCCGAAGAACTCGGAACCGATATTCCCCTAACCTACGTTCCAGCTCGAAACACCGTGTTTCTCTCCTACGCACTGGCTTGGGCCGAAGTCCTCGGTGCGATGGATATCTACATCGGAGTAAATGCCTTGGACTACAGCGGCTATCCCGATTGCCGTCCAGAATACATCCGTGCCTTCGAAACGATGGCAAATCTAGCCACCAAATCCGCAGTCCAAGGCAATCGCTTGGTCATCCACGCGCCTCTGATCACCTGGACCAAATCGCAAATCATCCGCAAAGGAATCGAACTCGGTGTCGACTACTCCAAGACCCTCTCGTGCTACGACCCGGGTCCTCAAGGCCAACCGTGCAAGCATTGCGACTCGTGCCTCCTACGCACCAGAGGCTTCGAACAAAACGCAATGACCGATCCGTCCTGGTAATCGCTCATCAGAAGCCATCAAGCACGAGCACCGTTTCACTGAGCACGAGCACCGTCCGCCGCGGCGGACTGAGTACGAGAAGCAGTACGAACCAAGCAGTAAACCGAAGTGCTCGATCGAGCGTTTTTCATTTGCGATGGATTTACTTGCTCGCACTCACCAAAACCACCAAACGCCTCGCGAAGTTTGTACCATCGTCGCGATCGGCCGATCGCTGATCGAGATGGTCTGATCGATCCGCAAACTAGGCAAGGATACTTCACAAATCGACCCATTCTCCAAAGCCACAATCAACCCCGAGTGCGATAGCTCCATCCGCACCGGGACCTCCGGAAGCTTGACAAATCGAATCAGTCGACCGATCGAGGGATCCCAAAGACGAATCGTTCGGTCCCGACCCGCACTCACAAGCAACCGCTTGTCGCTAGGCCCATCGCATCCGAGCAACTGAACCACAGCCCCCGTGTGATTGTCCAGACTGCGCACCTGCACCCCATCGGCAACCCGCCATACCTTGATGGTCTGATCTAGACCCGATGAAATCACTGTTTGCTCATCCCAAGCCATCGCACTGAGAACCGGACCGGTGTGCCCCCCGAATTTGACTCGGACCGTACCGTCGATCCGTCGCACCAATACCCACCCAGTCCAATGGCTCTCAACCCATTGCAATCCCCCAGGAAACCAATCCACCTCGGTGACCACATCGCCTATGGCTCGACCCTGATCCTCGGTCTGATAAAGCCCCAATCGAGTCGAACTTGGCCACTCGATGCACTCAACTCCACCGAGCTGCCCAGGATCCCCTCCGGCGACAAGCAAGCGACTGGCATCAGGGGAAAAATCCAGCGAGTTGATCTGCGAAAAAGAGCTCTGGATCGACCTGGAAATCGGAAAACTCCGGGCCGACTCAAACCGAATCGGATCCTTCGTCTCTGCTCCCTTCGATACCACACACAAACCTCCCTCGATCGCGACCAACGCCTCCAGCCCGCTCGGCTCGATCCGACTTGCCGTGACGCTCCTGAGTCCGATCGAATCGACCGCTTTGACTGGCCCCTGAGCACAAAGAGACTCCGTATCGATCGCAAGAAACCAACTAAGGGCAACTCGGATCACTCCAAACCAATAATCCCTCAGCAAGAATATTCCCATCGAACTACAACAACGCATCGATGGGCCGTCCATGCTGATTGACTCGAATCGGCCGCCCCTCGGGAGTCATAAGTGTCTGATCGGGTCGGACTCCAAGCCGTATCAGAAGCGTATGGACCAAATCCGATGGGCTCGTCGGGTGATCGATCGGACTCTCACCGATGCGGTCGCTGCTGCCATAGACAACACCCCGCGGCAATCCTCCGCCACAGAGCATCACACTGTAGACGCGCGGCCAATGATCGCGCCCGCCTCGCGTATTGACTTTAGGCGTCCTGCCGAACTCTCCCATGGCGATGACCATGGTCTCGTCGAGCAGGCCGCCTTGCCGTAAATCTTCGATCAAAGCGCTTGCGGCTTGATCGAACGTCGGTATCAAACCCACCCCAACTTTCGCACCGGCAAACCCATCGCGCAATGGAACAACCATGTTCTCATGCGTATCCCATCCGGGCTGAACCACCGTCACAAAAGGTACACGCTGCTCGACCAACCTTCGCGCCAAAAGACAGCTTTGCCCAAATGACCGCAAACCATATCGCTCCCTGGTCGCATCGGACTCCTGCTTCAAATCGAATGCTCGCTTGGCCTGCGGCGATAGAATCCACTCGAATGCCCCCCGGAATCCCGATCCCTTTCGGGAGTCTTGCAGCCGATCGAGCATCTCGCGTCGTCGTTCCAAACGGGTCGGGTCCAACGACGGATGGATCTCCAAATCCCGCACCTGAAAGCTCGGACTCCCCGGATCGCTGTGAACCCAAAAAGGCTCATCGCCAACCCCAAGAAACCCTTTCCAATCCAATGCCCGTTGATGCGACGCTATCGATCCGAAGCTCGGATACTGGACATTGGGCGACGGCAAATACCCGCTCAAAGCGTATTGATTCGCTAGCCCATGCTCCCCGAGCGGGCTGGTCATCGATCGAATGATCGTCATTTCATCAGCCAACTTCGCACATCGCTCGAGCTCCCCCGAAAAATGGACCCCAGGGATACGCGTCGGTGTGGTCCCCAAGGGACCTTGGACCTCTCTGGGCACATCGATCTTCGGATCGAACGTCTCTAGATGGCTCGGGCCGCCGTCGAGCCATAACAAAATGCAAGACTTGGCCGTTCCAAACGAAGTCCCCTCGTAAGCTCCAAGATCGCCAACTCGAGCCATGCACGGGGAAGCCATGCACGGGGAAGCCATGCACCACGGAGCCAGCGCACCGATCCGCAAAAAACTCCGACGCGTTGAGAATGTGCTGTATCGCTTCAAACTCCCGACCCCTCTCATGCTTCAATGATTCAAAAACCGGGGACTGCTAAGCATACTCCAAGCCCAATCCTCGAACCAAGCCAACTTCTCTTCGGTCCGCTGGGGAATCTGGGAACCCCAGTCCCGCAACTCCTCTTGAGTCCCTGGCTGCCCAAAAAATCGCAAGTACCCCATCGCGAGAATCTCCACGTCCGAGGCGCCCGATCCGGACTCCCGACGAATAAACGACTCCGGGGACTGAATCGCTCGATTGACCAACGGCCCATTGATCCAATGAAGCTGCTGACCAAGGCTCTGTTGGATCGCCCCCCCACGCAGAGGCTCCGGACTGCAACCGACCATACGACCGCATCGACCAAGCACATCGAGCGACTCCGAGGGGGTGGTCGGATCCAACCAACCGATGGCTCGCGATTCGACCGAAAGCCCTAGCGCATCATGGATCGCGTCGTAAAGCACCTCGGGAGCCATGGCCTTCGGTTCCCGGGCCGCATAGAAACTAGGATCTAAACGCGTTACGCTCGCGTCGACTTCCACGCGAGCATACGTCTGACTCAATGCAATGAGCTTGAGAATCGAGGCGGGTTGGTAATCCGCGTCGATCAAACTCTTGGCCAAACGATCTAGCAATCGCGGATGCGATGCCGGATTGGTCTCTCGCAGATCATCGAGCGGTTCGACCAACCCACGTCCCATCATCGCCCCCCAAAGCCTATTGGCCAACATCCTGGCAAACCTAGGATCCTTCTCATCGAAAATCCAAGCGCTGAGCCGCTCGACATTCGCTTGCGCAGCCTGTGCATCGCTCTGGAGCGATAGAAACTCCTCCCCAGGAAGCCGAGGAATCGCAGCCTCCCGAGTGCGCAAATTCGTAACCTGCCCCCCTCCGATGTATCGGACCTCGCGCCCTCGGTCGATACCCGCCAGAATCGCCGCTAGGCCGTGGTAATCGTCCTGCGTCCAACGGTCCAGCGGATGATTATGGCAATTCGCACACCCAATACGTATCCCCAAAAACACACTCCCTATCCGCTCGGCATGAACCCTAGGGTCCGAAGCCAAGCGAACAAAATTCGCCGCTCCCTCCCGATGCGAATCCCCAGTGCTGAGAACCAACTCCTGAGCAATTTGCTTCCACGACCGTCGCTCAACGGCGCTGCGACGAAGATACTGCTCAAACGCATCGGTCGCCTGAGGCTCCGAAGCGATCGGCCTAAAACCAACCCATCGTGCAAGCTTGTAAGCCCAATACGTTCCGAACGCTTCGGATTCAATAAGCCGATCGACCGTCTGAGTCTTGCGTGTACTCGGATCGAGCCCCTGAAATTCAGCAATCTCCCCTAGACTCGGTATCCGCCCGACAAAGTCCAAGCTCGCACGCCGAAGCCAAGTCAAATCGTCCGCAATCGCCAAAGGCTTAAGATTGGCCCGATCGAGCCCATCCTGGACCTCCTGGTCGATCCACGACATCGGGTCCAAAGCACTGCCCGCCAACACCGGGCCCTGATCCTGGTAGCGCTCTATCAAGACCAAGGAACGCACCTGCCCTGCAAACCTTGCGGTGATCCAATGCCGACCAGGCCGAAGCAAACGCAACGTCGGCGGACTCTGCTGGATCCACCCCATCGAATCACCGTCTGGTTCTGTCTCCCAAGTCGTCCGGTCGGAAACATCCAAGAGGTTCTCCGATCCGTTTAGACGCGCGCTGGCCCTGAGCCTGTACCCCGAGCGATCGCTCGACGGTTCGATGGGCTCTGCCGAAACCTGAAAATCCTCTACCCGGAGCGACGGACCAAATGGAGCCCCAGCAGCGATCCATCGGATCAGAGTGTCGGCCGTCGGACTATCGGGCTCAAACCTCTCCTGCCCCTCATGAGCGATCCGACCACTGGGCTTGGCAATCAGCAAACTCTCCTCGGGCGAAGCGAACCTCACCCGCCTAGATTTAAATGCATGGACGATCTGATCGTAATCCGCCTTGGGATTCGAACCCCATAACGACAGATAAAACTCGCCTCGACCCGCCACGGCTCCATGGCAAGCTCCCGAATTGCAACCGTGCTTGGTCAGTAGCGTAAGAACATCGAGCTCAAAAGAAGGCTCTGAGATTTCCTGTGCGAAGATTCGCACGAACAGAAACAACCAAATCACGACCCCAAGCAGGCTTCTACCCGAAAAATACCAACCTATACAACCTAACCTTTCAAGGTGCCTTGGGTGCATCAGGTGCCTTCTTTGAATCCGGTGAATCCGGTGACTTCGGTTCGGCTCTCGGGCCGGGCAGATCCTGTCCGTGTTTCTCAGCCCATTGTTTCAAATAACCCTGAGCACGGGCGGTCCCATAGTTTTCCAATTTGCCGCTCGAGACGATCGTCCGAGCGATGCGTCCGATTTCCTTGCGCACTTGAGGGGATTTTTCAACTGCTTCTTCAATGGCCTGTGCCGCCTTATCGACCTGATCGTCCCGAGCATTGAGTTGGATCAATGGGCGGACCAAACTGCGAATCGCCTCGGGATCCGGGGTGCTTTGCATCCCTCGGTTGGCCTCCACTCCTCCAGATTGCAAAAGATCCGACAGCTTCGGTTCGGGACCTCCAATCTGGGCGATGACAGCGCGGACAATGTTGGGCAAGTCGACCTGAAGGCTCGGCTGGATCAGCGCAAAGTTGGCGGTCACTCGGTTTTTGTTAGCCACAAGAATGGTCATCTGAACGGATCGATTCAGTCCATATTCCCCCGGGCCTTCAAGGCCGTCGGGGGAAACGCCAGTCGGAACATTTGCCGTCAGTGCGTGCTGGATCCGCTTGAGGGTATTGAGCGCTCCGGTAGTGTCCTCGGCCAATAGAACAACGGCACTATGGAGACCTTCTTTGGAGCGGCTTAGGGTGTAGTTCGTCAGGATCCGCGTCATAGAAATCGTTTGGCGATTGACGTCATGGACGAACACCAGAACGATAGGCTTTGCACCTGCGCCTGCCACCGGATCGATGGTCCGACCTGCTTGATCCCCCAACCCCAAGATCATTTTCAGGGGGGCAAGCTCTTCGTCGACTTGAGGGCCCGAAAAAACTGCATCTTGGGCAGGAACCCTAGGGTCCTTTACAGCCTCGCTCTGCGTCGCAGGCTCTTTGGGATCTTGACTCTGGGCATCGCTGCACTCAGGCCAAAAGGCTAGACTTGCCAAACAAAACGAGAGAACAAGTCCATGCTTTCGATTCATTGTTTATCCAATTCCTAAGCCGTTGGGGTATCGCCCAGACCTCAACGAGCAATCCAACGGACGGCTTCGAGGGTTCGGTCGATCTCTTCGGTGGTATTGTAGTGCATGCAACCGAGCCGAACCATTCCGTTCGGTTCGGTCCCGAGGGCCAGGGTCAAAGGGAGCGCATAGTAATTCCCATGCCAAGCACAAATCCCCTTCTTGCCCAATTCGCTCGCAGCGATTGCCGAGTCGACTCGGTCGATACAAAAAGACACCGTCGGTGCTCGAAGATGCGATTTATCCGGATCGACGATTCCGTAGATACGAACCTTGGGGATTTCCTTTAACCCAGCGATCAAACGCTGGATCAACTCCCTCTCGACGGCTTCGATCCAATCCATCGCAAGATCGAGCTTCTCACGACGCGTCGCCATCGGCTTCGGATCGGTAGGATCCTCTCCGATCGACGCCATGTAATCGATCGCTGCGGTCAACCCAGCGATGCAGGAATGGTTTTGAGTGCCGCTCATCCAACGCCCTGGTATCGTGTCGGGCGAAGGTCGCAATTTATAAGGCACGATCGATTCCATGCGATCAGGCTTCCCGTAGAGAATCCCGATATGCGGCCCAAAAAACTTGTAGCCCGAGCATACCAAGTAATCGCAATCCCAACCGACCACATCGATCCTCCGATGCGGCGCGTAATGAACCGCATCGACAAAAAGCTCCGCCCCAACCCGATGCACCAACTTGGCAATCGCCGGTATGTCGGTCAACGATCCGACGGCATTCGACGCGGCCGTCACCGCGACGAGTCGAGTCCGCTCGGTCAATTGAGACTCAAGCGACTCCATATCGAGTGTTGCATCCGACGGATCGATCCCGATGGTGCGCACGGTTAGACCTGCGTCCCTGGCCGCAAGGACCCATGGGGTGTAGTTCGCATCGTGATCCAAACTCGATACGAGAATCTCATCTCCAGGCGACCAAGTGCGTGCAAGCGCCCGCGAGAAACCTAGGGTCAGCGTGGTCATGTTCGGACCAAAGGCGACCGAACGTGGCTCATCGGCCTGCAAGAAATCCGCTGCGGCCTCATGGGCCTCTGCCATGATCTGCTCGACCTCTTGGCTGGTGATGAACTTCCCGGCACGGTTTGCATTGTGGTGGATCAAGCACTCGGCGACCCGCTGGGCGACCTCGAGTGGGACCTGGGTCCCGGCCGGTCCATCGAGGTAGACGAGCCTGTGCCCATTTTCGATCCGCTCCAAGGATGGGAATCGAGATCGCAAGTTGCGAACTTTATTTTCTGAAGAACTCATAGGAAATAGGATGCCGTTTGGATTCGACGGCCAGGGCCGGCCATGGCAGACCAGGGCAGGCCAGGCCAAGGCAGGGCAAGGGGGGGAAAACTAAAGAGCCGTATCGGGCCCTACCGAGACGCGGACAGCCGTCCGAGTCTTGAGTCTTTCGAAAGCTTTTTGAACCTGTTCAAGCCTTACACTGCGGTAGCGATCACTGACCTCGGCGGCCGTTTCGTAACGATGGCGAGAGACCCAAGCTCCACCGACGGAGAACAGGCGATTCGAGGGTCGCTCTGCAGACAGAAGGATCCCTGCGGCTATTTTGTTCTGCGCCAACTCCAATTCTCGCTCTGTGATCGGATGCGAGTCGCTTTGGCTGACAATCGACTGGATCAAGCCCCAGTTATCCTGCTGCTGTTCCGGGTCGCCGGCCAAGTACAGG
>JAJTEK010000069.1 GCA_021299695.1 Pirellula sp.
GTCGCTACCCTCTGCCTCGAACACGGTAAAGCCGACCCGACTCCACGCATGAAATACCGAATCGTGCGGCTCTCGGAAGTCAACCCGAACCCAGAAGTCGCTGAACTTTGCAAAGCATTAGCCCAAGGCAAAGTCCCACAAAACACCGCACAAGCCGCAGCTTGGCATATCGCCAACGGCCTGTCCTGGGAAGAACTCGCAAGCAAGCCTCGCATGATCTCCCAATACACCGGAATTGAACTCTATTTCTCCAACAACGAAATCCAAAACGCTCTGCGTCTTACCGGTTGGGTAAGTCAAGCCGCAGCAGCGACCGAATCCCATGCGAGCCCCGGGGACCAACTCCCCTCCTCCGGCCAGTCGGCTCTGCTAAGCTCACCAGGCGAGAGCACCGAAGCCCAAGACGCATCGGCTCAAAAGGAATAACCCTCGGTTTTCATTGAACATTCCACTCAAGACGCTCGGGTAATAACCCGAGCGTCTTGGCATTTGTACCCCAAGACTTGACGATTCCCACACAATGCCGACGATGTGGAACGTCCAATCATCCACTCCCATCGGGCCAATCCCAGTTTTCATTACCAACCGTTTCCCACAGGAGCACTCCACTATGGCCGTTCTGGTCACCAAACAAGCACCCGATTTCACCGCCGAAGCCGTCCTCAAGGATGGATCGTTCGCCAAATTGAGCCTCAGCCAATTCAAAGGCAAATACGTCCTGCTGTTCTTCTACCCCCTCGACTTTACCTTCGTCTGCCCCACCGAAATCATCGCCTTCTCCGAGCGTGCCAAAGAATTCAACGACCTTGGAGTCGAAGTCATCGGCGTGTCGGTCGATAGCCACTTTTCCCACCTGGCCTGGAGAAACATCCCTCGGGACCAAGGGGGCATCGGACCGATCCAGTACTCCTTGGTCGCCGATCTGGATAAACAAATCTCACGAAACTACGACGTACTCGTCGGAGATGCCGTCGCCCTGCGAGGCCTGTTCCTGATCGACAAGGATGGGATCGTCCGCCACCAAGTCGTCAACGATCTGCCCTTTGGACGCTCGGTCGACGAAGCTCTCCGAATGGTCCAAGCCCTCCAATTCTTCGAAAAGAACGGCGAAGTCTGCCCTGCCGACTGGAAGGAAGGCAAACGGACGATCAAACCAGGCGTGAACGAAAGCAAAGAGTTCTTCGGCGCCGAATACAAAAGCTAATACCATCCTGGAGTGTTAACTTTCCCCAGTGTTCTCGGGCATCCTAATGGCTGGTGTGACTTCCCATGAACCACGATCCCCCCAAGCCGTCCCAACTGACCCACGTCGATCCATCCGGCAACGCCTGGATGGTCGATGTCGGGGATAAAGCCGTGACGGTTCGAAAGGCGGTCGCTCTCGGGAGAATCACCATGTCCCAAGAGGCTGCCCGTGCAATTCAATCCAACGCGATCTCCAAAGGGGACGCGTTGGGTGTGGCTCGCATCGCCGCCATTCAGGCCGTCAAGGCCACCTCGAACTTGATTCCACTTTGCCACCCCTTGCCGATCGACTCGGTCAGTGTCGAGCATCAGTGGATCTCGGAACAGGTTCTCGAATGGCGAGTGACGGTCCAAAGTACGGGGAAAACCGGTGTAGAGATGGAAGCACTTACAGGGGCCAGCGTGGCGACTCTGTCCATCTACGACATGGCCAAGTCTTTGGATCGTACAATGGTCATAGGCCCTATCTTCCTCAAGGAAAAAACTGGGGGAAGCCGCGGCGATTTCCAGAAAGCCGAATAATCAAGCGATGGACACCTCAGAAACTTCGACGCTCAACGCTTTCCAAAACGCCCCGCGTAGCTTCGAAAACCAAGTCCCAGCAACCGCATTCCAACCCGACGCCAACGAACAGAAATATCGCGAAGCTTTTTCCAAAGCCTCCCGATGCATCGGGCCGCACCTGCGATCCTTCGAGGAAGAACTCTCCTCGCAACTCGTCAGCAACAACCCCCAGATCGATCGGGTTCTGAAGTACGTCGCACGGCTAGGTGGCAAACGACTCCGACCTGCTCTGACGTTCCTGACAGCAGAATTGTTCGGAGCAAGTACCGAAGAGACCATGCGGTTGGCGATGGTCGTCGAGTTGGTCCACACCGCAACCCTCGTCCACGACGATGTGCTCGACTCGAGCGGTCTGCGTCGCCATCAACCGACCGTCCATGTCCGCTGGGATGTACCGACAAGTATCCTCATCGGCGACTGGCTCTTTACGCACGCCTACGGACTTGCCAACGCCGGACAGTCGACTCTCCCTGGACGATGGATCGCCGATGCTGCCAAGCGAGTCTGCGAAGGGGAGATCCGACAAAACCAAACCATCGGAAACTGGGAACTCTCCCAAGAGGAGTACTTTGACATTCTCTCCTGCAAGACCGGAGCCCTCTGCGGAGCGAGCTGTGCGATGGGTGCTTGGTCGACATCCGCCCCAGCATGGCGATGCGATGTCCTCCAATCTTTCGGCAACAAACTAGGTCTAGCCTTCCAGATTTTCGATGATTGGTTAGACGTCTGGGGCGATCAAAGCCCATCGGGAAAAACTCTCGGAACCGATTTCGCGCACGACAAACCGACCCTACCTTGGATCTACTTGCTGGGTAATCTCAACTCAACCGATCGCCAAGCTTGGTTCAGCCTCTACAACTCCGATCCCCAAGCCGCCAAGGCCGAACTTCAATCTCTGCTCAAACAGAGCGACGCATCTGGATACACGCTAGGATGCGCCAAGGGATTCGCGCAAAGCGCCTGCGAAGATCTCCGTAAGGCCGTTGGTGGATTTGAATTGAGCGAGCGTCAGACCCAAGCACTTCGAGCACTCGAAGAGATCGCCAAGGCCAGCGTCGCTCGAGCCGGTTAGCAGGTGCTCATCGGCCCGCAATGTCCGAGTACGAATATAACGAAATTCGATGCGATGCTCGTGCTCGACCCAGCATCCAATTTCATTCCACGCTGTTCAACGCGCTGCTCGGGCGGGAATTTGGTAATAGATAGGCGGATTGGGATAAGGAGCATGATCCGCGAGTTGGGGAACGGCGGTTTGTGGACCGTAACGCAAGTCAAAGCGGCCGATCGAGGGCTTCGTCTGCAACGTCTTGCTACGCAATAAGTTTTGGGTTTAGACGTTGCAATTCGTCAATCTCATTCGCCGCCCACCACTTCGCAGCATGAAAAACCTCGAGTTGTCTCAGAGTGAAAAGCGTCGACAGAGTCTGATCCATGGAGCGAAGGTTTGTAATTGCAAGGTAACGGAGATTGAGCAGTTTGCCAATCGGAGCCAACGTATCAACATGCTGCGTTGTCCAAATACTTCCCTCAACCGTTAGTCCTTCAAGACCAATCAATTTCTCCAGCGGATCAAGGCAGCGAATGCGGGTGAAGCTCTCAATCCCCAACCAAATCAGGGATGTCATCGATTCCAATGGCTCAATGGATTCTACTCCAGTCGAGCTGCCGATATGGAGATACCGTAGTTCAGAGGCATTCTCTAAGGCATTCAATTTCTTGATGCCGCCCCATTTTATGTAAAGCGATTCGAGGCCTGGAACTTGGCAAGCCGCATCAAACAGTCGCTGGGGTACCCGGGAACAAAGCCAAAGGTGTCGAACGCCTTGTAAGTTTGGCAAAGTATCACACCAACGCGTGACAAGTTTACGTTGATCATGAGCGCTCCGACTGGTTTGAGTGCACGATACACTCAAACGACCGTCGGTTCGTATCTCGCCTGGTTCCTGAACAGATTTGGGTGGCCAATCCTCCGATGGGTACCAGTAATACAAACGAGTGTTTTTGTCGTGCATGCCAACAGCTTCGATGTCGTTTCTCTGGATTGCGTGACGATTGAAATCACGGGGGCGCGGCCAGAAACCTGACCATCAAGGTACTCGAGGAGATCCAGTATAGCTATCCGGCCTATTGGTCCACAAGTTCCCGCGAACCGCTTCGATCAACGATCGGCATCGCCGAAGTTTGAACAGCCATCGAGTACGAGTACCGTTTCACTGAGTACCGTCCGCCGCGGCGGACTGAGTACGAGTACGACGAAATCCGATGCGATGCACAAACGATCGATCTAATGGGTTTCGATCGGCACTCTGACCGTGCAAATCGTTCCGCTTGGAATCGCTCGCTCGAAACGGATCGAGCCGCCGAGTCCCTGGATCACGTTGCGGGTTAGGAATACCCCCATTCCCATCCCTTTGCCAACTTCCTTGGTCGTGAAAAACGGCTCCCCGATGCGGCGAAGGACTTCATCGCTCAGTCCACTTCCTGCATCCAGGATTTGCAACTGCCAGACCCTCTGATCTTGCTTGTCCATGAGAATCGTCGAGGACAAAGAAACATGCGAGGCAGGCTCCGAGGCATCCAAGCCGTTTTGAAGCAAGTTGCGAAGCGCTTGCGAGAGAGCCTGTTTTGGGAGCATGCCCTTGAAATCCCCAACGGCCTTCTCCATCGACAAATCGACACGATGTGGCTCTCGCATCGCCGAGAGCGTCTCGTCGATGATCTCCTTTAAAGCCACGGGATGGAGACGTTCAGCGGCCGCCTCACCGGCGCCACTTTTCATTCGATGCAAGATATCCTTGCATCGCGAAAGCTCCTCGCGAATCAGACCAAAGTCCCGCTTGACCTTATCGGGAATCTCTGGCTTGTCGAGCCTGCGGGACAACTCTCCTGCAATCACAGCGATGGTAGAAAGGGGCGATGCCAGTTCGTGCCCCGCACCGGCAGCCAATGTCGCGAGTGCCTCGAGCCTCTGGGCCCGCTCCTTGTCCTTTTCAGCGATGGCCAATCGACGGTCCCTCAAGCGGACTTCCATGGCCAACTGCGAAACAAAATAGGTCAAGACCCAACTGCAAGTGGCAAAGGAAATCCAAAACGCCCACTTGGTCACCCCCCATGCGGCTCGATACTCATAAGGCGAACCCTCAAAGACACTCACAGGACTTGCCCTGTGAAGGAGCCAAAAACAACCCATCACCGAGGCTGCGGAAATCAACACCGCCCAGAATCGCGAAAGCACCACACCGGCGACCGCAATATTCGCTACATAGAAAAGTGTAAATGGGTTAGCCGCCCCCCCGGAAAAATATAGCAACCCTGTCAAGATCGCCACATCGAACAACAATACACCCCCCAAAAGCCAATTGGGAACAAACCCCTGGTAGCCGTTGGGTTGCGTCGATGCTTTGGCGATCACCCGCCGAGCGATCGCCCATAGGGCAACGTTGCTGGCGATCGTCAGGAGCACCAAGGTCAGCAACTGAGGAATCGCCAAGGGAATCCCCAGAACCAACGAGACAAAACTGATGACGATCAACTGGCCGGCAATGGCGATCCAACGCAACTGGGCCAACCACATGGCAGTCGACGCATCGGACTCGTCCCCGATTGTTTCTCGCTCTTGGTTCACTCGGACGACTGACCTTCTACTAGGAGCCATTCCTGATCAAAATTCGCCAAGTTCCATCGCTGACTCATGCCGCTGGGCCAGATCACCTCCACTTGGATTTTTGAATCCCCCCCCTGCCCTGCTGCCGCATCGAGCACCCCGGCGGGGACTCCAAAGTGGATCAGCGCGTCGTTGGCAGAGGCATAGGATCCCCCTCCGACGAGTTGTCTGACCCATCGGTTATTCCCGATCCGCAACTCGACCCTAGAGCCGATCGCATCGCGGTTGCTTCGTGTTCCGATGAGCCGCAGTCGCAGCGCGTTACCCCCGGGGGTTGTATTGATCACAACGGCAGCCTCGGCATGCACTCGACTGACGACAAAATCAAGTTTGCCGTCGTGATCAAAGTCGGCCAGGGCCAAGCCCCGAGAAGCTTGCGGTGTCTCGAGGTACGTGTTCTTTCGGGGAACGAGCTGAAAGGTTTTTCCTCGTAGATTCTCGAGGATCTGTGGGCGTTGATCGAAGGTCGAGCCAAGGGGCTTGAGTTCGATGTGTCCATTGACGACCACCAAATCCTCATCGCCATCGCAATCCAAGTCAGCAAACGCAGTCCCCCATCCGACCGTGGCTTCATCGGTCTGTGCGACCCTTGCATGGATCGATGCGTACTGGAACTGCAATTGGCCATTGCCGCGATAAAGCGCATTGAGTTCGTTCTGATAGTTCGTCACCCAAAGGTCTCCGAATCCATCGAGGTTGTAATCCCCGAACGCGATCCCCATGCTTCCTTCGGGAGTTCCGCCGTCGTTGGTCGCTACGCCACTTTGGCGAGCCACTTCGGTGAACTTAAATTCACCGTCATTGCGGTAGAGCAAGTTAGGATCGACATCATTGGAAACATAGAGATCTACATCCCCATCGGAATCCAAATCGGCAGCCAGGACTCCGAGTCCCCGCAACTGATCCTCGATCCCAGCGATTTTGCTGACGTTGCGAAAGGTCCCGTCGCCGAGGTTTTCATAGAGCACATCGCAGAGCCCCTTGAATTCGCGAGGTCCACAGTAATCAGAACTCTTGTCGGATTTCCCAAATCGAGCATCGACTCCACAGACAGGATTGTTTTCGAAACTCCAGTTGGCATAGTTGGCTACATACAAATCGAGCAGTCCATCGGCATTGGCGTCGAAGAATGCCGCCGAGGCCCCCCATTGAGGATCATCAAGACCGATCGATTGCACGTCGATGGTCTCAAATGTCCCATCCCCCTGATTGCGAAGCAATTGTCCGATGGAGTATCCGGTAATCCATAAATCTACAAACCCATCCGCATCGTAATCGGCAACGGCAATCGCGGCGTTGTACCGACTCGACAAATCGAATCGCGCCTGAGCCGAGACATGCTCAAAGCGAGTCTCGCCGCGTGCTCGATGGAGTGAACCACGATAGCCGAGCATCTTCTTTTGCGCAACTTCGGCATATCCTCCTCCGACGCAAGCGATATCCGTCCATCCATCGCGATCGAAATCCAACGCCGCAATCCCCCCACCGGTCGTCTCGGGCAGAAACAGATTGCCCTGCTCTCGGCCTGTCTTGACGATCGCCTCGGGAATCGCCCCAGGGAGCCATTTCAAGTCGATCGCCGAGGTTCCTTCAGGCATCGCTCTATCGAGAGGACGGGACTCATTTTTCTCTTTAGCCTTAGACGACGAAGCCGTCTTGTTCAAAAAATCAGGCGGAGCTTCTTTGGGTTTGCATGCGACGATGCAGAGCAAGCTCATGCTCAGAGCAAGCCCGAGCATCGCCGTTGGAGAGGAATGACCCGCCATGGATCACTGCACCCCACGACGGAGATTGATGTAACGTTGATGGCGAGCCGCATACTCGGGCTTGTTGATCCGCGTAAAGTAAAGAACCAGGTCCTCGTGGGCTGGCAAGTACGTTTCGTCGATCCCCAACGCCAGGTTGAGCCAATAGATCCCGTCCTCACGCGATTGCTTATGGAGCAAGATGTGGCCTAGTTCGTAGTGCTGCTGGGCCTCTCGATCGGTTCCCGACATGAGCCTTGCCAATCGTCCATCGATCGACTGCACGTCAGCTTGTCCGGCCTCAGCGAGTTTGGCGTAGCGGTCCGACTCGGCAGTGTTGCCCAAGGCCTGATGGGCTTGGCTCAGTAGGTTCGCAATTCGAACATCCTCAGGCCAAAGCGATGCGACCGAGCTGAGGAGATCGACCACCTTCTTCGAATCGTTCCTACCACTGTAGACCCTAGCCAATGTCATCCGCATGTCGATCGTGGCCTTGCCCGATGCGACCCATGGTTCGAAGAGCTCGACGACCTGATCGATACGATCCAGATTAAACAGTGCAGTACCAAGCACGCCGATCGCATCGAGATCCTGCGGATTGCTCTTGATGAATCGCTCCAGGGCCAAGACGGCTCGCTCCGAATCGCGCGATAGCAAGTAGGCGCTGGCAAGTTGTCGATAAACGGGCACAAACTCTGGGTAAGATCTCGCACAACCTTCGAGCAACTCCGTCGCCTTCTCGGCATCCCGACCCGATAGAGCGAGCATGCCTCGAAAGAAATCGATCCATGGGGTCTTTGGATCGGCCTCCGACCAAAACTTCAAGAAAGCTTCGGCCTTGTCGAATTCGAGTTTACCGAGCCGTCCATAGAGAACCGCAGGACCGATCTCCCCGAGCTCTGGCTCAGCCGTCGACATGGCCGTAGCGATCGCCGTATCCATGTTCGCAAGCAATCCACCTTGGATCTCCCTCAGGAGCTTCTCAGTCGAGAGCTTTTCCTCCGAGTACCCAAGCTGCTTGGCGATCCCAGAGAACTGACTAAAGGCCACTTCATCCCCCTGGTGCCTGTAGGCTCTAGCTCGAAAAAATGCGGATTCAGCCGATAGTCCTGAGTCCTTTTCAAGTTTTTTGATCTCCCGCAAAGCCGCCTGATCGTCCCACATCGCAAGTGATTTTTCGATGCGTTGGATCGAGCTTGTATAGCGGTTGTGGATGTATCCAAAAACCGCAAGAGGGATCAGAATCGCCAAGAGCACCGCGAGTCGAATGCTCGACGAGCCGCTGTTCCTACCGGTGACCAACTTCGATACCTTCGACCCCTTAGGATCCAGATCGTCGAGCGTCAAGAGGATCGGAAAATTGCTCGCGCCGGTTGATCCGTCCGAATGGGTGCTGGGTCTTCCACTAGCCATAGGTTTTTAAAAGTTGGAAGTCTACAGAAAGACCGAAAAGATTCGAAACCGCCACGGGCATCTCGTGCATTGTATCCTATCGAAAAGGGCTGGGTTTGCAAGAAAACTTCGAAGTCCTCGGCTCCTAAAACACTGCCTGAAAAAATAAATGCAGTCCTCAATTGGACCAATTTCGGGCGGTTGGACCACCGGCCGGTATACTGGGGGGCTGACTGTGTATCTGGCCACCGCTCCCGTCGAGCCGGCCCTATCGAAAAACCTTGCTGAGAACCTATGCCAAATCCAGGCCACCACCAGCCAAACCCCAGCATCTCGCCCCATGTCTCGCCCCATGTCTCGGACGACGGCACCACCAGAGCCCCAGTCGTTTGGGTCACCGGTAGCGGTGCCAAACGGGTCGGACGCACCGTCGCCGAACATTTTGCCCGCAACGGATATCGCGTCGCGCTCCATGCCAAATCCAGCCTCCAGGAACTCCAAAGAGCCACCGATGAACTCTCTGAATTGGGCCCCGGTTGCATGGCGACAACGGGCGATATTCGCTCCTACGAAGCGATGGAGCATGCCACCGCGGCGATCCGCTCGAGGTTCGGACAACTCGATGCCCTGGTCCATTGCGCTGCGGTTTGGGACTGGAAGTCCCTCGAGGAAACCCGCGAAGAGGACCTTCGCAACCAGTTCGAAATCAATACCCTTGGCGCCTACAACGTAGCCAAAGCTGCAGGATTGGCGATGGTCAACCAACCCTCCGGCGGACGACTGGTCCTTGTCGGCGATTGGGCGGTCTTGCGCCCCTACCGCGAATTCTCAGCTTATTTTGTCTCCAAAGGTGCGATCGAAACGCTCGTCCGATCGATGGCCGTGGAACTGGCCAGCCGCAATCCCAACATCCACGTCAACGGGATCCTCCCTGGGCCGGTCATGCTCGACCCGAGCATCTCGGCCGCACGAGCCGAACACATCCTCCAAACAAGCTTGGTCAAACGCCATGGCCGCCCCGAGGATGTTGCCCAAGCCGCATTTTTTCTATCGACCCAATCGTTCATCACCGGAACCTGCCTGAGTGTCGATGGCGGCAGGACGATTTATTCCCCTCACGATACCGATTCGGTCGCTCACCCCACGTTCAAGTCTCCTTAACGCTCGGCCAGCGAAACACGCCGGCTTTCCTAACCCCTCGACCCAGGCGACGGACGTATGGCGCATCGAGGCCCCTTCGGCCAATTCGATTCCCAAAAAGCCCTCGTAGGCTACTTCGGGAAACTCAGGCTCAGACTCCTGACCGGATTGGCCTTCTACCCCATGCTGGTCCTGCTCCTAATCGTGCTTGTCTCGATCCACATGTCCCATTGGCTCGGGTGGTCGACCTGGACGGCCTGCTTGCTTCTGGGCTGGACGCTCTTTGCTTGGGCTCGCCTCTATGCACCCGAACCGCCCGACAACGCGCCTGCAATCTGCTTGCTCTCGATGAGCCTGATCGCTCTGACCTATGGAGCACTGCACGAACGCGCCCTACTCAAAATTCGCCGCGAACTCCAGCAATGGAATCAAGCTGCCGGACTTTCTGAATCGGCTGCGATCTGGAAACCGGTCGTTGTCCAAGGCACGATCGAGGAGACTCTCAGGTACCGCCGCGCATCGATCGCAAACCCACAGGCATCCGAAGACGATTCGATCGACGATTGGCAGACACTCACACACCTACAGGTCACCAAGATCCAACGGCTAAAATCCTGGGCCGATCTCTCGCTGAGCGCTTCTCTGGTCATCGATGGCAAAGCATCGGGACACTTACCCGGCGACACAGTCCAGATTTATGGTTACTGGCGTCGCCCCCCGGAACCGAGCAACCCGGGCCAATTCGATCTACGAGGTCGCTACGCCGAACTGGGGATCGCCGCTCAACTCAAAGCCGACTCCCCTGCCCTGATCCATCGGATTGCTAATGGCTCGCCCTGGAGGCTCGATCGATGGTTGGCGCGATGGACAGCCCAAGCCAACCTTGCGATTCAAAGGTATGTGATCTTCGACCAAGCTCCCATGACGGCCGCACTGGTCCTCGGACAACGCGAGCAGGCCGCTTGGCAATTCCAAGAGCAGATGCTCGCCACCGGAACCATCCACATGCTTTCGATCTCGGGTATGCATATCGAGATGGTTGCTCTGACGCTGTTGATCAGCGGCTGGATGCTGCGTATCCCCAAAGGCCCTTTGCTCCTGGGGACCGTTTGCATCTGCGCTCTGTATGCGATGCTCTGCGGCGCAAACCCTCCGGTAGCTCGCGCGACGATCATGCTCAGCGGCGCGTGCTTGGCAAAGTACCTCGGCTGGTCGTCAAGCAGCTTGAACATCCTGGCATTCGCAGGACTGCTGATCCTCTTGCAACGAACTTCCATCGCCTTCGAAGTCGGCACCCAATTGTCGTTCCTGACCGTAGCGGTACTGATCCTGACGTTTCCCCTGTTTCGAAACCGCAAAGCCCCCATCGAGCGATTGGTCGATTCGCGACGAACGGCATCGAACCAAACACTGCGCCGAATCGGCTCACTTTGCTGGGAATCGATGCGGAGCAGTTTTTGGGTCAGCTTGATCTCCGCTCCTCTGGTTTGGTGCTCGTTCCATATCATCACCCCGATCTCGATCGTGCTGAACCTGATCCTCTGGTTGCCGATGCTCGTAGCCTTGCTCACCGGACTGGGGCTGGTTCTGTTTTTTTGGTGCCCACCCCTGGCTTGGTGCCTGGGCGTTTGCTGCGGTTTTTCCCTTTGGTTGCTGACCCTGGTCGTCGCCATGGCCGACAAATTCCCTTACGGGCACTTTTGGGCCGCTGCCCCTCCGGAATGGTGGCTCGCGGGCTTTTACATCATCGCTTTCGGAATCGCTGTATGGCTCGGTACCCAACGCGTCGCGGCGCGCCGAGCTCTACTTTGGGGACTCGGATCCTGGTTCGCCCTGGGATTCCTCTGGCTCTTTACCCAAGACTCCTTGAATCGCCTCGAGGCGATGGCAAACCGAGCCCCTCTGAATATCACCTTCCTAGATGTCGGACACGGGACCTGCGTCCTAATCCAAACCCCCGACGGAAAAAATTGGCTCTACGACGCCGGACGACTCGGCGATCATCAACGAAGCCATCAACCCATCGCCCAAGCTCTCTGGGACCTGGAGATCCAACGCCTCGATGGAATGCTTTTGTCCCATGCCGATTCAGACCACTACAATGCCATGGAAGGCCTCATCGAACGCTTCCGGGTCGGTCGCTTGATCACCACCCGCGATGTCCTAGAGCATCCGAACCGAAGCATCCAATCGCTCCTTGCAAAGGCAGAAAAACTCGGAATTCGCATCGAGACCTGGGCCGCCGGCTCCCACCTCAAAGACGCCTATAGGTATCGCTTCGCGGCTGTCTATCCTCTGAATCCATCAACGGCCAAGAAGCAAAACGTCAGCGACAATGCCAAAAGCCTATGCGTCCTGATCGAGTTCGCACAGCGACGTGTCCTGCTACCCGGCGATCTGGAAAACCCCGGGACGATGAGACTGACAAGCCAACCCGCCATGCACTCGGATATCCTCATGGCTCCCCACCACGGATCCTTGACCTCCAAACAAGATGGTCTAATCGCTTGGTGCAATCCATCGACAATCGTCATCAGCGGTTCGCATCGCTCGCTCGACCCCCGCGTCTTTGAAACCTACTCACCCAATGGACAAACCGTGCTCCACACAGCCCGCGAGCACGCCCTGCGACTGATGATCCTGCCCGATGGATCGATGCTCTGGTTTCGCTGGCAGGACAACGCATGGCAAGCGATCCGGTAAACGTCCCGGCTGCCAATGCTCTCAAGCACTTCAATAACGGTGTTCGACACTAGTCGATGCAAGAAATCGAGTACGAGTACAGTCCGCCGCGGCGGACTGAGTACGAGAAAGCAGGAAAACGATACCTTTTGGTTAGATCAAGCTATCGAGTTGCTCGACCAGAGAGCTAAAGCGTTTCAAGGCCGTTTCGACCGGCTCGGGACGGGTCATATCGACCCCCGCGTCGCGCAGAAGATCAAGAGGATCTTTCGAACAGCCCGATCGAAGAAACCCGAGATACTCCTCGAGCTCCCTTGCCCCACCCTCGAGAACCCTCTGCGACAAAGCGATCGCGGCCGATAGACCGGTGGCGTACTTGTACACATAGAACGCTCGATAGAAATGCGGAATCCTAAAGCATTCCAAATGCAACGCTTCGTCGATTTCAAAGCCTGGTCCAAAATAGTCTCGCAACAAGGCCCCATAGGTCGACTTGATCGTCTCGACGGTCAACGGCTCGCCAGCCTCGGCCATCGCGTGAATCTTCTTCTCGAACTCAGCAAACATCGTCTGTCGCACGATCGTCGCGCGGATGCTGTCGATCTCATGATTGATGATCGACGCTTTCTCCTGAGGACTCGATGCGCGCTCGATAAGTGTACGAGCTAGTAATTGCTCGTTGAACGTCGAGGCGACTTCGGCGACGAAGATCGTGTAGTTGTAGTACTGAAACGGCTGACTCGCCGCCGAGTAGTAACTGTGCATCGAATGCCCCGCTTCGTGCGTCAATGTAAACACATCGTTGAGCACGTCGGTCTTGTAATTCATCAGGATATAAGGGTCCGCGCTGAACGAGCCGCAACTGAACGCACCGCTCTGTTTACCCGCATTGGGATACCGATCGCACCAACGTCCGCTCAAGCCCCCCTCGAGGACCCGGCAGTACTCGTGCCCAAGGGGCTTCAACGACTCCATAACAATCTCTACGGCTTGATCCCACGTGCGATGGGTCTTGGACTCCGAGAGAATCGGAACATAAGTATCATAATGATGGATGGTATCGAGCTTCATCTTCCGCCGTCGCATATCGAAATAAGCGTGGACGGCCGGCAGATGGTTTCGGACCGCTGCGATCAAATTGTCATAGACAGCAACAGGCACGTTGTCGGCAAAGAGAGACGACTCAAGTGCGCTCGGATAATTCCGTGCCCTGGAATAATAGACGTCGGTATGCACGCTTCCAGCGAGAGTCGATGCTAGCGTATTTTCGTGTGCTGCGAACTGTGAATAGTACTGATGAAAAGCCTTGGAGCGGACCTCGCGATCCGGTGATTGCAATAACCCTGAAAACGATGCATTGGTCAGTTCGATGACGTTCCCCTCCTCGTCCGAAAGAGAACCGAACTTCAAATCCGCATCGTTGAGCTGCCGAAAGGTCTTACTGGCCGTCTGCGCCATCTCGCTTTGCATAGCCAATAGTCGCTCTTGGCTCTGATCCAACGTGTGGACTCGGTACCGATGGATCCGTTGGATGACCAAGCGATAAGGAGCCAACGCCGGATGCTCGAGCCACTTGGTCATCGTCTCGTCGGGGATCGCTAGAATTTCCGGACGGATAAAACTGGCGGCCTGTGCAACCCTCGAAGCCAAATTCTGGTAGCGAGCTGCAAACCCCTGATACTGACTGTTCCCCTGATCCTCGGCCGTCTTGAGGAACGCATAAGTACCGATCCGCTCTGCGATCAGATCGGTCTTTACATCGTGATCCAGGCAGGCGGCAAGCTGCTCCGGGGAACGCCCCAAGGTCCCTGCAAACCCCTGAAAAACCTCGATGCAGGCCTCGAACTGCGGCAAGGCTGCCGCCCAAGCTTCATCGTTGGCAAAGAGACTCGAGAGGTCCCATGTATCTGTGATTGCGACTTCCGAACGCTTTGGATTGCTCATGTGGAATACTTATCTGATGAAAACACTCGATTTAAAACGATCGGTCAAACTCCGACACCCCTGGCTAGAGCACCCTGACGGTGCCCGAAAGGATTGTATGTCGAATCGCTTGGCTGTCTATCAACCGCAAAGATCCGTCCGAACCGATCCCGTCGGCCCGGCCATGCCAAGTCCTCGAAGGTTGCTGGACCTGAATTTCTCGATCGGCAAGCCAATCCCAAGCCGGCCAATTGCGTTCGATCCAATCGGGCTCCGATGCACAGACTTCTTGCAGATCGAACCAGCTTCTTAGAAACCCTAACAACACCGATTCACAGCTGACTTGCTCCTGGGCCCGGTCCGCTAACACCTGATGCAAACTGACCGCATGCCGTCGTACTTCCTCGGGGGCTTGGTCGAACTCCACCGTGCAGTTGATACCGATGCCGATGATCGCATAACCTATCGAACCGACCATCTGGGAACCGACCGTCTGGGACTCGATCAAGATCCCGCTGATCTTTCGATCCTCGACAAGCACATCGTTCGGCCATTTGACCTTGGGCTGCGATCGGACCAAGGGTTCGAGGCTTTGGGCCAGGGCCAGTCCGACTCGCAACGGGAGCATCGCCAAGCGTTGGGGGGTGTTGGCCGGATCGAGTACGCTGTGCTCGATAGCCATCGAAAACATCAAGCATCCTTGGGGGGAATACCACCGGTTTGCTCCTCGTCCTACCCCTGCAGATTGCTCGTCGGCCACGGCGATGCAGGGCAACGAGACCTGACCTGCTTTGATCTGCCGATCGAGGTGCCGATTGGTCGAGTCGACTTGATCGAGCCACTGGACGCTTCTAAAAAATTCGAATTGCTCGATAGACTCCAGAGCCAGTCGACGCCTTAATTCCGGGATCATCGCGGGGCTCTAAACCCTTTGTCCCAATCGCTCTGCGAGTCGCTTGAGGGTACTGCTCGCATCGTTTTCGATCAGCTTTGCATGGATCAGATGCAAGCAACTGCGGTCGTTCCAGGCCGCATCGATCGCCGCATCGAATTCAGCTTCGTCGGTGACCAAATACCCTTTGCCACCACCGTAGACCTCGGGCAATTTCGAATAATTCCAGACGGCGATCTCATTGTACTTCCAGGTCCCCTCTTGGAGGAACCGCTCGGTACCGTAGCCATGGTTATCCAAGACGATGATGATCGGGGAGAACTTGCAACGGATTAGCGTCGACATTTCCTGGCCGGTCATTTGAAAGGCCCCATCGCCGACGATGACCAGTACGCGATCGTTGGGTTTGGCAACGCAGGCTCCAAGAGCCGCCGGGACCGAGAAGCCCATCGAGGTGTAGTAAGCAGGTGAAAGATAATCGGTTCGCTCGTGGATGACCAGTTCCGAGGATGCGAACAACGCATCGCCGATGTCAGCGATGACAATCGTATCGGCATCGAGCTGGGTATTGATCCGCTCGACGATCCGCGTGACGCTCAAACCTTGTCCAGGCTGGACGACAAAGGCATGCGGTTTCTTCAGGTGCAGTTGGTCCGGGATGTGCCTTCGCGATGGGCTAGGATTCGACTCGATGAGCTTTGCGATGAAGTCGCCTAATGGCACATTGGGGTACTGATGGTACGAGATTTGAAGATGCTCGCTGGTGGCGTAAATGACGTTTCGCACTTCGAGCTTAGCCGTGTAGATCCCCAAATTGATGTCGGTCATGAACGCACCGAGCATCAGCACGCAATCGCTGTCCTCGACATACTGGGTGACCTCTTGACGCCCCATCGCACCTTCATAGAGCCCAACGAATAAAGGATGGGTTTCGTCGACGACACTCTTGCCCAAAATCGTCGTCGCGATCGGGATCCCAGCTTGCTCTGCGAGCCGGATGACCTGGTCCTGCAGCCCGAATCGATGGATCTCCACCCCGGCGATGATCAGCGGTTTTTTGGCGGTGTTCAAACGTCCGATCGCCTCGCGGACCGCTTCGTCCAAGGCTTGGGTGTCGAAGGGGTTGACCGGCGATCGATACGATTTGGCTACTGTCGGGATCTCGTCGACCATATCCCGAGGCAAATCGATATAGACAGGTCGTTTGTAGCGGTAGCAAGCGTCGAGCACGCGATCGATCTCGCTAAAGGCCGTCGAGGGATCGTTCAGCTCGGTCGCTGCAATACAGAGCTTCTCGAAAACCTCGAGCTGCGTGCTGAAGTCGCGGACCTTGTGATGAAGCAGTGGATTGTTGATCCGCTCCTTCAGACCCGGCGAGCCGGTCAGCATCACCACCGGCGATTTTTCGGCAAATGCACCCGCGATGCTGTTGCACACGGATAACCCACCGACACAGTACGTCACGCACAAAGCACCCATTCCATGGATGCGTGCATAAGCATCCGCAGCAAATCCAGCACAGTCCTCGCGGGTGCAACCCACGACGTTGATCTCACTCTCCTCGAGCAAACTATAGAATCGCAAGACATAGTCGCCAGGGATTCCAAAGCAATCGTCAATTCCGTAATCCCGCAGCCGATCGATCAAATACTGACCGATCGTCTTGTCGGTATGCCCTCGCTTGACAGACTTCGAAGGTGACTTGGCCAAGCTGCGGTCGATCGAACTCAACGGATTTGACATCGTAAACTTCCATCCATCAAAAACAAACGGGCTAGAAAAAATTTAACTCTTGAGCTCCACCAAGGTCGGCGCGATGTCTGCCTTGGGCAAGGAATCCTCGCTGGCCATCTTGCGGATGTCCTCGGTAATACGCATCGAGCAGTACTTCGGTCCGCACATGCTGCAAAAATGAGCGCTCTTGAAGGTGTCCTGAGGAAGCGTCTCATCGTGGTAAGCTTGAGCGGTTTGCGGATCGAGCGATAGCCGGAACTGCTCCTTCCAATCGAATGCAAAACGAGCTCGAGACAAGGCATCATCGCGATCCTGAGAACCAGGTCGCTTACGAGCCACATCGGCCGAATGCGCCGCGATCTTGTAAGCGATCACACCCTGCTTGACATCCTCGCGATTGGGCAACCCAAGATGCTCTTTGGGGGTCACATAGCACAACATCGCCGCTCCGCTCCAACCGGCCAATGCCGCGCCGATCGCACTGGTGATATGGTCGTACCCAGGAGCGATGTCGGTCACCAACGGCCCAAGCACATAGAACGGCGCTCCATGGCAAACCTCAATCTGCTTCTTGATATTCATCTCGATCTGGTCCATCGGGATATGTCCAGGTCCCTCGACCATCACCTGCGTCCCCTTGGCCCAACTCCGCGTGCAGAGCTTGCCCAGCACGTCGAGCTCGGCAAATTGGGCCGCATCCGATGCGTCGGCAATCGACCCCGGACGCAATCCATCCCCAAGACTCCAGGTCACGTCGTACTGACGCATGATGTCGCACAAATCGTCAAACGATTCGTACAGAGGGTTCTGCTTGCGATGGACCATCATCCACTTGGCAATCAAGGATCCACCTCGCGAGACAATCCCCGTGACTCTCTGGGTCGTCAAATGAAGGTGCTCCAAAAGCAATCCGCAATGGATCGTCATGTAGTCGACCCCCTGCTTGGCCTGATGCTCGACCATGTCCAAGAAATGCTGCGGTCGCATGTCCTCGATGTTGCCGCCGAGCTCCTCGAGCATCTGATAGATCGGCACCGTTCCGATCGGTACAGGCGAAGCCGCAATGATCTGCTTGCGGATGTTGTCGATGTCCTTACCCGTCGACAAATCCATCACCGTGTCGGCACCGTAATGGACCGCCACGTGCAACTTCTCAAGCTCCTCTTGCACATCGCTCGTGACAGCCGAATTGCCAATGTTCGCGTTGATCTTGCACTTGGCCGCAATCCCGATGGCCATCGGCTCCAAGGCTCCAGTCAAGTGAACTCGGTTCGCAGGAATCACCATCCGACCGGCGGCCACCTCGTCGCGAATCAGCTCCGCAGTGAGCCCCTCCCGCTTGGCGACAAACTCCATCTCAGGGGTGATCTGACCAGACTTAGCCGCTAAATATTGAGTCGTCACGTTGCTTGAACTCCAGGGTAAATGAGATCTGTATTAGTTATAGTTTTAGTTTAGTTTTTTCCAAGACTCCAACAGTGTATCCATCAGGGGATAGCTCGGAAACGCTCAAGGCATGGGAGAGCCGACGATTTCCGACCAAATTCGGGCGGTAAATGCACCTGATCGCTATGTTAGAACCAACACCACGGGCAGATAAGGTCCGAACCGAGGTCAGAAGAAGGGAGTGTGAGGCTATGAGCGCCGTGCGGTTGGAGAAGCTCCGAGGGGCAGTCCGTTCGATCCGGGAAGAAAAAGTCTTCAGCGTCGATTGGGCCAAAACCCAGTGCCGCGATCTGGCTCCGGCCTACGTCACCAAGATCCTCAAGCAGTTGGCAAAAGACGGGCACTTAGAGGCATGCAAGGAAAACAAACAGACTTACTACAAGTGGCTCGTCGAGGATCCCCGTGAAGTCGATCATTGGATCGAAAAACAAGTCTATCGCCAGCAGGTCAAATCCGTACCCCTTGCCGACCGCCCCCGAGAGCAACTGCTGGAAATGGGCGTTGAAAAGTTGACCGACGCGCAATTGCTGGCGATCCTGATTCGCGTCGGCGTCCCGGGCGAGTCGGCCGTCCAAGCTGGATTGGCTCTTGCGTCGCGCTTCGAAGAACGGGGATTGGCGCGGCTGATCGATGCGAGCCTCCAAGAACTCAAACCGATTACCAAAGCGATGCGTGCCGACAGCTACTGCCAGATCATGGCTGGAATCGAATTAGGCCGCCGGATCGCGTCGTTGCGGGATATCGAACCGGTCCTCCCCGAACGCATTCGCGGCAGCGACGATGCGATCGCTTACTGCTCCCGACGATTTTCTCGCCTGGCCGCCGATGGAGTGCAAGAAGAATTCCATATCGTTTCGCTCGACACCCAGCACGGCCCGATCACAAGCCACCGGATCACCGTCGGGACCCTCGATGCGAGTTTGGTCCACCCCCGCGAGGTCTTCCGCGCCGCGATCCGCGACAGCGCCTCGGCGATCCTGCTGGTGCACAATCACCCCTCGGGCGACCCGACACCTAGCCGCGAGGACATCGCCGTGACGGAACGACTGAGCAAAGTCGGCGAGCTTGTCGGCATCCGTGTGCTCGATCACATCATCGTCGCCAAAGCCGGAGGCCGCAGCGTGATGGCAAGGTGAGCCAACGAGCGCCAGCCGTTGGGCGATTTAACCCAAGCCCGCCAGGAAGCTGCCTTTGGGCTCCAGCAGGCTAGCGATTCCCATCCATGCAGCGACCACATACTCGCTCTTGTCACCGAAAACCAAAGAACCAGGGGATGCAAACAACCACCGAACACACCGAACAACAGCCCTTCTGTTTCCGTGTGTTCCGTGTGTTCCGTGGTGGCCCCTAAGACGATCCTATCCAGCGACCTTTCATTGCCATCCAGAAGCCTGCCGAGGCCAGCAGGATCGAAAAACCAATTCCTCGTGAAGAAAACTTAGGATCCCCTTCGAAACCGAACCCAAAACGTGACATCAATTGAGAGACGAGCATTACGGAGCCGCTCGCCAGGAGCATGATCCCTAGAGCTCGTATGGCGATGGATCGCTTTGAGGGCCACAACAGCGCTGCGGCAATAACCAGGGGAAAGACAGAGCAAATTGCAGACATCAGGCAGGTTTTCAGCGGAACCTGCAAGGCATACATCAATGGAGCAAGAGCGATGAAGAGAACTCCAGCGAACAG
>JAJTEK010000070.1 GCA_021299695.1 Pirellula sp.
GGATCGGTCGGATCGGTCGGATCAGTCGGATCAGTCGGATCAGTCGGATCAGTCGGATCAGTCAGATCAGTCAGATCAGTCAGATCAGTCAGATCAGAGGACTACTTCGCAGCCTTGGCGAACTTGGCCTTGCCGTAAGCTTCTTCGCCGAAAAGGTTAGCAACCTTGTCGTCGTCGCTCATCTTTTCTGCTTTGCCTTTGCAGTTGTTGCAGCAGAAGGAAATCTTGGCACCCTTGAACTCAACGGTAGCGTCCTTATTGAGTTCTCCGCCGGAGAATGGGCAAGCCTTTTGGGTCACTTGGCCAGTTGCGATCAATTGGTGATTGGCCTTGGCTGCCATGGCCTTTTTGTCTGCATCGAACTTGCCTTTGCAGTTATCGCAGCAGAAGTAGACGTTGCATTCTTTCCATTCGCTGGTCTTGGCTTCCTTGGCCGCAGCCCCGGATACCATGCACTTGACCTTGGCGAAATCGATCTTTTCAGCGTAAGCGGTTACGGCTGAGAAAGCGACCAGAGCGGCGAAAGCCGCGGCAAAAAGATTCTTCATTATGAACTGACTCCAGATGGAACAATCGGACAAAAAAACGAACGTTGCTTGGCCCTCTATGGTAGGGCGCGCACAATCCCGGTGTCAATCTCGCAACGGTAAAAACCCGGAAATAAGCATCGGTTTTGCTTATGCCATTCGAGCCATGAGAAGTTCGTGTTGGCATAGCAGTTCTTTGGGCATGGAGTGGTAGAGTTTCAAGAAGAACTGGTTTTGGCTTGTGATTTCGGCCAGGAAGTCCTCGCGGCGGAATTCCATGGCCGCATCGAATTGGTCGTGGGTGAAGCCCTCGAGTCCTTTGACGCAGAAGTCCTCCCAATCCGGGGTCCAGCCGATGGGGGTTTCGTGTCCTGGGATGCGACCGTGGCATCGTTTGACGATCCACTCGAGGACGCGGATATTCTGTCGGAAGCCGGGCCAGAGGAAATTCCCTTGGGCGTCTTTTCGGAACCAGTTGACGTGGAAAATTCTCGGGAGTCGGCGGATGTGTTTTCGCATATCGAGCCAGTGGGCAAAGTAGTCGCCCATGTTGTATCCGCAGAATGGGAGCATCGCCATCGGATCGCGTCGTACGGTTCCGACCGTACCGCTTGCGGCGGCGGTCGTCTCGGAGCCTTGGGTGGCCCCGAGGAATACTCCGTGGGTCCAGTCGAAGGCTTGGAAGACCAGAGGCATGGTTGTTGGTCGACGACCACCGAAGACGATCGCATCGATAGGCACTCCATCTGGGTTTTGCCATTCGGGGTCGATGTTGGGGCATTGGTCGGCCGGTGCGGTGAATCGGGAGTTGGCATGGGCGGCGAGTCGTCCTGATTGCGGGGTCCAGTCTTGCCCGGTCCAATCGATCAGATGGCTAGGTGGTGCCGAGAGGCCTTCCCACCACACGCCGTTTTGGTCCGTCAGAGCGACGTTGGTGAATATCGTGTTTTTCGACAGCGCGTGCATCGCGTTTGGGTTGGATTGCCAGGAGGTACCCGGCGCGACGCCGAAGAATCCGGTCTCGGGGTTGATCGCATGGAGTTTGCCCGACTTGCCGGGCCAGAGCCAAGCGATATCGTCTCCGACGAGGGTGGTTTTCCAGCCGGCTTTTAGGTAGTCCTCCGGGGGCGTGATCATCGCCAAGTTGGTCTTGCCGCAGGAGCTTGGGAACGCAGCCGTCAGATAGGTTTTGACCCCATCGGGGCTTTCGAGTCCCATGATGAGCATATGTTCTGCCATCCAACCATGATCTCGAGCGATGGTGCTGGCGATCCGCAAGGCGACGCATTTTTTACCGAGCAAGGCGTTGCCGCCATACCCGCTCCCGAAGGACCACACCTCGCGGGTCTCAGGGAAGTGGACGATGTACTTTTCATCGTTGCAGGGCCAAGCCGAATCGGATTGGCCTTTGGCAAGTGGAGCACCGACACTGTGCAAGCAGGGGATAAACGCTCCGTGAGCACCGAGCTTGCGGAATACTTTTTGCCCCATGTGGCACATGATCTTCATGCTGACGACGACATAGGGCGAGTCGGTCAATTCGACTCCTACGAGTGCCAGCGGACTATCGATCGGTCCCATGCAAAACGGGACGACATACATGGTCCGTCCTCGCATGGAACCTTGGAATTTGTCCCTGAGCAGCGCTTTCATTTTTTCCGGATGTTGCCAATGGTTCGTCGGACCGGCATCGGATTCTCGAAGCGAGCAGATGAAGGTACGGTCTTCGACGCGGGCCGTATCCGAAGGATGGCTGCGTGCCAAGAACGAGTTTGGATGCAGCTTAGGATCGAGCCGAATCAGAGTTTTGGACTCGACGAGCTGGTCCGTCAGCGTGTTCCATTCCTCATCGCTCCCATCGCACAGGACGATGCGGTCGGGTTGGCACACACTTGCCATCTTGCGAATCCACTTCTCGAGACCGGCGTTGGGGCAATCGAAGGGTAGTTTTTCGAATTCGTTGGTGTTCATGTTGGCATTCGTTCTTTCAGATCGGCGGATCGGACGTTTCAAAGTCCGCATGCAGGATTCTAACGGTAGCGAAAACTAGGTCGCTTGAGAATGCGAGCCGCTGCAAAGCCCTGGCGGATTTCGAAAATCGGCCGATTTCCGACTCGGTTCGATCGCTGAACGAATTGTTATCTATGGGTCTTTAAGCAATTACTCCGAATCGGAGTTTCCGCCATCAGAGTAAACGTCTTATAATCGATCGGGCGTGGAAGATCATCCCGGACCCAACACGTGCCGCAATATTGAAGAAAAAAATTGGATACCAAGCCGTCAGCCTTCTCGCCTGAGCAGGTTCAACATGCCATCGAACACGCAATCCACTATCTGCCCTCTCAAGGGCCGATTGCGGTGTTTGTTCATCACAACACCTTGCATGCCTTTGAGCATCTGCCGTTTGAACTAGCGGTTATCGAGGGTTGGAAAAAATACGGTGCAGAACCTTATTTGTCTGAGGATCGCTACCGTCAGGAGTTTCTCCGTGGACGCATCGCACGTGAGGATATCGAGCAGGTCTTAGCCAAGGACTTGGACCATCGCGCCGAGGAACCGATCGTGCTTGGCACGACGCGTTATGAGCTGCGATTGGCCATGTTGCTCCACCCGATTCGAAATGCTCCGGAGGAGGAACTCCGTTGGTTCATCGCCGAGACCAAAGCGCTCAGGGAGTTCCGCGATGATGTACCCCCTAACGTGGAATCGAAGGTCATCCGTTCGGTGCAGGAATGGATGGAGCGAAATTCGAAAGTCACACAGCAATTTACACAGCAATTTACACAGCAATTTACACGGCAATTTACACGGCAATTTACACAGCATTTTACACAGCATTTTACACAGCATTTTACACAGCATTTTACACAGGGGTCCAAAAGCGAGGATCCGACAGCGGTTTCCTCTCCTGAGCAATGGAGAGCGTGGACCTTGGAATGGTTGCACCGAGTCTGCATCAAGGGGGCATCGCTCGTCGGTGAAGTTCTCAACGATACGATCCCGGTCCGTCGCCATCGGGATATCGTGCTAGGCTCGCACGGCATCGATTGCGATGTGCGTGTCAATGAGCAATTGATTCGTTTTTTGGGCAGCGCGACCGACCAAGGTTTTGCGCAATGGGGGCTGCCTGATCGGGATCGACCTTTGTTCGAGTTGTTTCAAGAACTCTACGGAGTACGTTCGATTTTTCAGCCCGGTTGGCTCAAGGAGCTTTCGGATCTGATCGCACAGGACCGCGCGTCGGATCGCAGTTCGATCGAGTCGATCGTCCACTCTTTGGAATCGCTTGGATTAAGGGAGTATGGACTCGATGATTTCATCGATAGCACCTTGCTGAGCTTGCCGGGTTGGACCGGAATGATTTGGCAACTCGAGACCAATGCCGAATGGACACCTCGCCCCTTGCGCGACGGTTCGCTTCAGGACTACCTTGCGATCCGACTTCTACTCGACCGCGCTAGCCTTCGCTCGGCCTTGGGGCAAATCGCGGAACTCGAGGACCGGCCGTCGCTCGAGCAGGGGAGCTTGTCGATGGAGCGATTGGCTCAAGTCCTCGCGTTTCATCAGCGGCGAAATGTTCGCCAGACCGTAGATCAGCGAGCGTTCATTCTCTTTCAGGTCGCCCAGCTCCTAGGTTGGTCACCCAACGAACTCGAGGCCCTCTCGGCCACCGAGTGGCAGAGCCTAATGGACGAGATCAGCCACTGCGGGACCATGGAACGACGTCGTTTGCTCCATCTTGCTTACGAACAGCATTACCGCAACGAAGCCCTCGATGCGATCGCATCGCAACCTGCACCCGTTGCGGCTGCAGTGCCTACCACGGCTTCTAGGCCTATTTCGTTCCAGGTCATCACGTGCATCGACGACCGAGAGGAGTCCTTTCGGCGTATCCTCGAGGAGATCGACCCGGCGGTCGAGACGTTTGGAGCCGCAGGGTTTTTTTCCGTACCGATGTACTTTCGTTCCAGTTCTGATGCTCACTACATCCCGCTCTGTCCGGTCGTGATCAAACCCAAGCACTTCGTCGACGAGATCGGGCAACTGTCCCAACAAGAGCTTCAAAGGCGGCAGGCCGAAGCCAGGCGGGTCCTGGGCCAGGCCTCGCACCGTCTGCATATGGGGAGCCGTTCGTTGGCTGCAGGAACTCTCACGAGCCTGCTCGGGTCCCTGGCTAGCCTTCCGATGGTCGCTCGCGTGCTAGCTCCTCGTCTGACTTCCCGCATCCGCGAGTTGGTCGCCAGGGTGGTAAAGCCCAGCCAAGCGACATTGCTACTGATCGAAAGGATCACGCCCGAGGCGAGCATCGACGCTACTGCCTCGGGAGCGGCTCACTATCGCGAAGCGAAGCTCGATCAGGAAGCGATGCTCAATCAGGGCTTTACGCTCGAGGAGATGGCCAACATGGTCGAGCGCCTTTTAGGGGATCTGGGACTCCATCGCTTTGCACGCTTGGTGTTGATTCTGGGACATGGCTCCTCGAGTTTGAACAATCCCCACGAGTCGGCTTACAACTGCGGGGCATGCGGGGGAGGGCGAGGCGGCCCGAACGCTCGAGCCTTCGCGATGATGGCCAACGATTATCGCGTTCGCAAGATCCTTCAAACGCGTGGTTTGGAGATTCCCGAATCGACTTGTTTTGTCGGCGGCTATCACAACACATGCACCGATTCGGTCGAGTTTTTCGACATCGACCGTTTGGCGCCGAGCCGCCATATGGACTTTTTGCAAGCTCAATCTCTGATCGATCAAGCTCGTGAGCGCAACGCCTCGGAAAGGAGCCGTCGATTCACTTCAGCGTCTTTGGGGCTCAAGCCTCCCGAAGCGCTTAAGCATGTCGAGGCCCGCGCTGAGGATTTGGCGCAAGCACGCCCCGAGTACAACCATGCAAGCAACGCGGTCTGCTTTGTGGGGCGGCGATTGCGGACCCGGGGATTGTTCATGGATCGACGATCCTTTTTGACCTCGTACGACCCTACGAGGGATGGACCCGGCTCGGAGATTCTCACGAGGATCCTACAAGCGGTCATTCCGGTGTGCGCTGGGATCTCCTTGGAGTATTACTTTTCGACTGTCGACAACGCGGTTTACGGATGCGGCTCGAAGTTGCCGCACAACATCACCTCGCTTTTGGGGGTCATGGAGGGTGCCGCAAGCGACTTGAGGACGGGTCTGAGCCAGCAGATGGTTGAAATCCATGAGCCCATGCGGATCTTGTTCGTCATCGAGAGCACTCCGCGTGCTGTCCTGGAGATCTTGGCCAAGAACCCGGTTCTGGATCGCTTGGTATCGAATCGATGGGTACAGCTTGCGACACTAGCTCCGGATTCGAATCGAATCGAGCTCTACCAAGACGGTGGGTTTGCGGATTATCAACCGACATCATCGGCGATTCGGGTCGTTGCCGATTCGTATGCCTGCTACCACCATCGACGAGACCATCTTTCGTTTGCAAGATTGGGAGTGCAATAGCTCGCTATGAGTTCCGTGCTGAATTGTCTTGCGGCCATCGTGCTGGGTTGCCCGATTTTGACATTGCTGATTCTGGGGCTTTCGGGCTTGATCCAAAGGCCTTTGCCTGAGCGATTGGTCGATCGACTCACCAAGTTCCATGTCGCCATGGGTCTGGTCGCTACGCTCGGAATCCTGGGGATCATGATCGGAACGAACCACTCGATGGAGGTTTTGGATTTAGGGAATTTCGTTGAGATTGGCCAAGAGCATTTCCATTTTCATTTGGAGTTCATCTTCGATCGTTTGAGCATCCCGATGGTGCTTATGACGTTCGTATTGGTCGGGGTGATCGGTTCCTTTGCGAATATCTATCTTCAAAGCGACGCGGGGTATTATCGGTTCTTTGTTTGCTTTTCGATGTTTCTCGTCGGATTGCTTTTTGCTTTCCTGGCAGGCACGATTGAAACATTGTTTCTGGGTTGGGAGTTGGTCGGCTTATCCTCGGCGCTTTTGATCGCTTACTTTCACGAGCGCACTTCGCCGGTTGAGAATGGGTTGAGGGTATGGGGGATTTATCGGGTGGCCGATGCGGCGTTCCTGATGGCCGCCTTGATGATGCATCACTGGACCGATCAAGGGGAATTTTTGCGGATGGTCAACGACCAGCCCTGGCCTCAGGGGACCTCCCACTTGGACCCCTTGGCGAGTCTATCGGTTGGGCTTTTGCTCCTGATCGCCGCAGCGGGCAAGTCGGGACTGGTTCCATTCTCGGGGTGGTTGCCTCGGGCGATGGAAGGTCCGACCCCATCGAGCGCGGTCTTCTATGGGGCGTTATCGATCCATTTGGGTGCGTACTTGCTGCTGCGTTTGGCACCGATCTTCGCCGATTCGCTCGTGATCCGTGTGTTGATGTTTGGTTTAGGTGCTCTGACTGCAATTTATGCTGCAATGACCGCTAGGGTTCAGACCGACATTAAAAGTGCATTGGCATTTTCGTCGGTTTGCCAAGTCGGCATCATCGTCATGGAGATCGCCCTGGGGTTTTGGTACTTGGCCCTCGTGCACATCATCGGCCATGCCTTCTTACGATCCTTGCAACTGCTTCGTGCACCGACTTTGCTCAGAGACTACCGAACACTCGAAAATGCCATCGGAGGGCGATTGGCCAACGGTCAGCCGGCCTGGATTGCCCGCATGGCCAACCATCGCCAAATCCAATGGTACCGATTCGCACTGGAGCGAGGGTACATGGATTCGATGATCGACCAAGCCCTATTGAAGCCCTTTCGGAAGCTTTTCAAAGCGTTCGAGCGGGTGGAAAACGATTGGTTAAGGTGGTTCGAGGGCACGAGTCGCCCGAGGCGTCAGGATCCATGAAAAAGACGATTAGACAGGATTGGTTGTGAACGCGATTCCTTGGCATGAACTGGTCATTGGGTTACCGTTGCTTGGTTTTTTCTGGATTCGAGCCAAGGCTTCCAGGGACGCTCGGAGCGTCTGCTTGGCCTTTGCAGGGATTACCCTTGCGCTCGCGTGCGGTTTGTACCTCGGTGGACCTCAAAGTCCAGCCGGGTCATTCGAAGGTTGGTTTGGTTGGAATCTGATCCATATCGACCAGTTCAGCGCACCGCTGATCCCGTTGACAGCGTTGATCTACTTTGTGACGCTCCTGGCGACCGTTGGGCACAAGACCCAGCAGTTTCCTTTTGCGGGCGCTTTGATCAGCGAGTCGCTCACGCTCGGAACCTTATCGACCGATACGACATGGTGGATGATTTTGCTTGTGTCCCTGAGCGTCGTTCCGATGTGGTTCGAACTCAAGGCTCGAGGTTGTTCGACGCGGGTCTACGAAATCCATCAAGCGATCTTCGTCGGCTGTCTGATTCTCGGCGGTTGCCTATCGGAGCGCATCGGCACTCCGGCGCTGAATCTTAGCGTGATCCTTTTGACTCTTGCCGTATTGGTGCGCAGCGGAGCGTTCCCTTTTCATCTCTGGCGGATTGATATGTTTGAAAAAGCATCGTTCGGATCGTCGATTCTGATGGTCTCGCCGATGCTCGGAGCCTACCTGTGCATGCGATTGGTCTTGCCCACCGAACCGGATTGGGCACTCCATGCAATCAGTTTTCTGTCGCTCGCCACCTCGGTTTATGCCTCTGGGATGGCTTTGGTCCAGAACGATGGACGAAGGTTCTTTTGCTATCTGTTTTTGAGCCATTCATCGCTCGTGCTCGTCGGACTGGAGTTGGCCACTCCGATCGGCCTGACGGCGGCCCTGTGCATGTGGCTCTCGGTGGGCTTGGCATTGACCAGTTATGGCATTACCCTCAGGTGCATAGAGGCTCGGGTCGGCCGGATCGATTTGAATCGGTACTACGGACTCTACAGCCACATGCCGACGATGGCAGCATTCTTCCTGCTGACGGGACTTGCAAGCGTCGGGTTTCCCTGCACCATCGGCTTTATCGCCGGTGAACTATTGATCGAAAGCGCGATGAACTTTTCGCCCTGGATCGGTTGGATTGTAGTTTTGGCAACTGCCCTCAACGGGATCGCCGTGATGAGGGCCTACTTTCGGATTTTTACCGGGACGAAACATCCGACGACGATCCCGATGCGCAGCCAATTCGAAGAGCGCTTCGCGATCGTCGGACTGAGCCTATTGATCCTTGCCGGAGGTCTTTATCCGCAGCCTGAGGTCGAATCGAGTTACAAAGCTGCGCTCCATTTGCTCGAGGACTACCACCGCGCGGGCGACCATGGCTCGAAAAAAGATGGCTCAAAAAAAGATGGCTCGGTGATTGGCCCAGCGGCCGAAGCGTCCCCGGATCGTCGGGTCCACTGAAGGGGGCTGGCACGGCGGGGCTGGCACGGCGGGGCTGGACTGTAGGGCTGGGCTGTGGGGTTGGGCTGTGGGGCTGGGCTGTGAGGGGCTGGCTTCAAGGTTTGGATTTCCCTGGCGTTTTCCAATCCGTTGACCAAGGCTTATACTCTTAGGAGGTTCTGGCTTTGCCTCGATCCGCTTTTCACTCCGGAGGTTCATGCCGGATGCTACCACCCGGCTTTTTTGGGGCGAAATGCTCCGCCTCAGGCTTCTATGATCGTCGTCAGTGAACTCAGGAAACAATTCAGCGTGCGCGGCAATACGCTCGTGGCAGTCAACGGAGTTTCCTTCGCTGTGGGCAACTCGGAGGTCTACGGCCTGCTAGGTCCCAACGGGGCTGGCAAAACGACCACCTTGCGGATGGTCATGGGACTGACCGAACCGGACTCAGGCTGGGTGGAAATCGGGGGGACTCGGACCGATACCGATGCGACGGGGATCCGGCACCAACTCGGTTTGATTTCGACCAATGACGGTGTCTACCCTTGGTTGAGCGTTCGGGAAATGCTGATGTACTTTGCCGACCTCTATGCCGTCGAACCGCAGATCGCGGAGAGTCGTCTTGCGGAGCTCGCCGAATTGCTCGCGATCGGCTCTTTCCTCGACCAACGCTGCAGCACCTTGAGCACAGGTCAGAAGCAACGGGTCACTCTGGCGCGTGGGCTCATGCACGATCCCCCGGTGATGCTTTTGGACGAACCGACACGGGGCCTGGACGTCGTCGGGAGTCAAACTGTATTTCAATTCATCGAGCTGCTTAAGGCTCGCGGCAAATCGGTCTTGCTCTCGACCCACCGGCTCGACGAAGCCGAACGGGTGTGCGATCGCTTTGGACTTCTGCATCACGGAACGATGCGCTACGAGGGGACCTTGGGGGACCTTCGCGAGCAAACGGGCAAGACCCATCTGGTCGATATGTTCATCGAGCTGATCCGTGAGGATCGGGTCGGCCAAGCAACCTTAGGTAAATCGGATTGAGTATGCAACCGAGTTCCATCGCTTCCTATATGGCCAACGGGCGACTCGGTAGGCTCTGCCTCAAAGAGCTCCGAGAGAGTTTGCGCGACCGCCGGACCCTGATCACGTTGATCCTCATGCCGATCCTGGTCTATCCACTGCTGAGCATGGCGATGCAGCGGTTGATTGTAGGGACCGCATCGGGGCTCAACGCAGACAAAACCGAATACATCATCGGGGTTAAGGACGAACAGGCCGGTAGTCTCGTCGCGTCTGCCCTGGGCGAAACCGCGTTGGCGATCCGACAGGGAGTCCGCCATTCGATCGAGATTCGTAGGCCTATGCTGACGAGTTCAGTGACTAAAAAAACCGCGACTAAAGCGACCGTGGCCGAAAACACTGGGGGCAATAACGCACCGCAGAGCGACACCGCGGATCGCAATCCGGAGGTTCGAGAGAATGCTTCGGCGATCGATCCACAGACGGCGGGCTTTAACATCGTCGTGGCCGAGGGGATCTCGCTCCAACAAGCCCTTGACGAAGGGCAGGTCGATGTGGCGGTTTTGCAGGTCCGTTCCGAGTCGGTTTCGCTTGGACGAAATGGAACCTATCCGGCCTACCAACTCGAACTGTCGTTTCGCGACGCGGATCTTCGAAGCGAAGCTGCTATGCTCGAGTTTCGCAAGGCGATGGAACTGGTCAACGATACCCAATCGCTGCAATTCCGAGGGGCCTTGCCCCCGGCGGTCCGCATGATCTCGACGGCTACAGGGAGAAAAGTCGATGCGATGGCCTCTCTGGCGGGGATTTTGCCGTTGATCTTGATCCTCATGACCATCACCGGGGCGGTCTATCCGGCGATCGACCTGACGGCCGGCGAGCGCGAACGCGGTACGATGGAGGCGATGATCGCCACTCCTGCTCCGCGGTTCTTGTTATTGCTAAGCAAGTATGTGGCAGTCGTGACCGTGGCGGTCCTGACGGCACTGGCGAATTTATTGGCCTGTTGGATCACCCTATCGATCGGTGGACTGGGCCGGGCTCTCTTGGGCGAAAAGGGTTTGTCGCTGCTGGCTATCGTTCAGATTTTGCCGTTGCTGGTGATCTTCGCTGCATTCTTCAGCGCGATCCTCCTGGCGATGTGTTCCTTTGCACGAAGCTTCAAAGAAGCCCAAGCGTATCTGATTCCCGTGATGCTCGTGTCGCTGGCCCCGGCGCTGCTGACGCTCATGCCCAACATCGAATTTTCGACCCTCCTTGGGATCGTCCCTTTGGTCAATATCCTGCTGTTGTCTCGCGACATCATGACCGGCTCACCGCAAGCCTTGCCGGCATTTGCAGCGGTTTTTTCAACGCTGCTCTATGCGGCTGCCGCCCTGGTGGTCGCCTCGCGGCTCTTTGGCGCCGAGTCGGCCACGGCTGGGTCCCAAGAGACTTGGTCGGATCTGGTCCGACGCCCGAAACGAATGAAGGAATTGCCCGATCTGGGAGATCTGGCCGTCTACCTTGCACTGATGTTCCCAGTTTTTTTCATCCTGACGAACCTCTTTGGACAAATCGACTTGTCGATCGCAAGCAAACTCTGGATCAATGCAGGGATCCTGCTCGTGCTGTTCTTGATCGCTCCGGCACTCGTGGCTCAGTATCGCCGACTCAACCCCCGTTCGACGTTTTTGCTAGGAGGTTGGCTGGGGGATAGCGGCCCGATGGGAAGCGGCGAGCTGGCAAGCGGCGCGCCCGGGGTTTCTCATGGGGCGGGGTTGTTTCGCGGGCTTGGGGTCCTCTGCGGCGTGTGCTTGCTGGCAAGTGGGTTGTGGGTGATCGCCTTTGAGGTGCTCAAAGTTCTGTCGGATTTTGGATTTGGCGCGATTTCGATCGACCGAACCGAAGCGCTCGAGGAGGCCAAGGTTCAGTTTGCCTCGATTCCCTTTTGGATGATTTTCGTCACCTCGGCGCTTGTGCCGGCCCTGGCCGAGGAATTCTTTTTCCGGGGCTATGTTCTCTCTGCGTTTCGCAATCGCATCGCGCCGCTTCGAGCCGTGCTTTACAGCGCGTTGATTTTCGGGCTCTTTCACGTCATCAATGGCAGCGTCCTTTCGCTTGAGCGATTCTTTCCAACGACGCTCCTGGGCTTGGCTCTTGGTTTTGTTGCAATCCGCACACACTCGCTTTGGCCAGGAGTGTTATTGCACGCGATTCATAATGGATTACTCTTTTGGTTGACCCGATTTTCGGAAAAAGAGCTTTCCGAGTGGTTCGGTTCAACCAATCAGCACTTCCCCCCGATCTGGATTCTCGCTAGCCTCGCATCGGTGGCTTGCGGAATCGGCCTTGTTTATTTTCTCACCCGGCAACGTTTTCATGAAAACGCTACTTAAGCTTCTGATCGCTTTGGGTATCCTCGGAGGGATTGGCTACGCATCGTATCGTCCGGTGATTAGCTACTTCGAGCAACGGAATAAAACGCAATGGCGGACCCAGAAGGTCGAACAAGGAGAGATTGTTCAAGCGGTCAATTCGACCGGCAAGGTCGAGCCTATCAAACGCGTGAGCGTCGGAGCGACCGTCAGCGGTCCGATCGCCGAGCTGCTCGTGGACTTTAACTCCAAAGTCACCAAGGACCAGGTGCTGGCCAAGATTGACCCGAAGCTTTACCAATCGGCTGTTGGACGCGACCTCGCGAATCTGCGGACCCGACGCGCCGAGGTCGCTCGCGCCGAGGCGATGCTTCAGCAAGCCACCAACGATGAACGACGCAGCGGACAGCTTAACAAATCCCAAGACGGATTCATCTCCGAAGCCGAAATCGACCAGTTTCGTTTCGCTCGCATGATGCGAGAAGCCGAACTGCTGGTCGCTGAGACCAACGTCGAGCAATCCCAAGCCCAACTCGACAACTCCGAAGCCAACTTGGCCTACACACAAATTCTCGCTCCTTGCGATGGGATCATCATCGATAAGAAAATCGATGTCGGACAGACCCTAGCGGCTCAATTCCAAACACCCGAAATGTTTGTTGTCGCCCCCGAGATGGATCAGCGGATGCACATTTACGCCTCGGTGGACGAAGCCGACATCGGCTGGATCAGCAGAGCTATGGAAACAGGACAGCTCGTCCGGTTCACCGTCGATGCTTATCCCGACGAACTTTTCGATCAAGGCAAAATTGTTCAGGTCCGTCTGAGCAGCAAAGAAGAGCAAAACGTCATTACTTACCCGGTAATCGTCGAGACCCCCAACATCGGTATGAAACTCTTGCCTGGAATGACCGCCAACCTATCGTTTCAAATCAACCGCGTAGCGAATATTCTCAAGATCCCCAATCCAGCACTTCGGTTTTATCCCAATCGAGAAAAAGTCCACCCCGATGATCGCAAGATCCTCGACGGATTCGAAGACCAAAAGGAGTTCGCAGACTCCCCGAAAATGGTCTCGGCCGATGAGAAAGCCGACAACAGCAAGTCGCTGAGCTACCGCCATGTCTGGGTCGACGACGGTAAATACCTAAGGGCCAAGAAAGTCAAAATCGGGATCTCCGACAACCGTTACACCCAACTCGTCGAAGGCGAATTATCTGCCGACGAAGAACTGGTCATCGGCGAGAAGCTCAAGAAGTAGCGCGACGCGCACGACATAACGAACGAATGCTAGCATGCCCTCAAAGTAGTTCTTAATGAATCTCAGCCATTCACACGCGAAGGGAGGCCACGACCCGGCTTCACGGCGGTGGTGCCATAGCTCCTAGTTGCGATATAGCGATGAAAAAGCGATTCTGATTCCACGTCCATCCGAGCCCAATATATCCTGGAAAAGCAAAATTCCACATAACCTAGAAAACACCGTTTCGATATATCCTGGCCGCAAACCAGGTGCTAACGCTGCGGTAAACACTTGCTCGGTAAGACTTTAGTATTGGGATCCGCTTGACTCGGCTTACGTCTTATAGTAAATTTGGGTTTCGCTGGGTTATGGTAAAATCAATAGAATATATGTTATCCCAACAAAGCTCCAGAAAAACCGAAGGTTCCAGCAAGATGGCGCACCCTGAAATGGATACCTTACTAGACGAAGGATTGCGGGTTGCGATTCACTTCCTAGAAAAGAACGGCGAGTTTTTTCCATTCGGTGTAACAATGGCTCCCGATGGAAGCGTTGCACACACACAGGGATACACTGGCGATGAATGCCCACCATCTCTTGAACTTATCGACTTACTGCTGCGAGGGTTCAAGACCGGTGCAGCGACTGGCGACTATAAATCCGTTGCTTTAATTTCTGACGTGCGAATATCACTTGATGGCAAAACGAAGACCGATGCTATCAGTGTAACCGTTGAGCACATCGATGACCAACCCGTAACGTGCTTTCTGCCATATACGAAAACCAACGGGACAATCGACTTTGGCGAGATCATTGCGGAGCGTGCTGAACCCCGCGTCTTTGACAAGTGACAGTGGAAATGGGATAACCAAGCGATGAACACGAAGCCCTCGAACAGCCGTTTTGACTTGCGTTGAGTCAACTGCTCGGGCTCGGTTATCGCCAGCGTTCGTCCGTCGAGCGCTTTCGTCGGCTGTAGCCACGGAGTCTTCATAGCTTGAAGTATCGAATACCTGCACTGTTACTCTGCATTCTCGGAATGGTCCTGTCGTGGTTATTGCCGACGATTGTTCGTGCGATCCATGATGCACACGGCATGGCAACGGCTCACGAATTTCAAGCGTACCAGCTGATCGACCAAGAGCGCCTAGAAGCTATCAAAACCGAGTACTCTAGGCCTGACTACTCCGTGGAGCAGCGAGTCCGCGCGGTTGGTGGTCTTCACATCTATTTGCCGATTCTCACCTGGATACTCGCGACGTTGTTTGGCGTGATCGGTATACTCGTCTGGATGAGTGATCCATCATCTGTCGGTAATCGAGCGGCCTCTGGAGACCGTGACGACCAAGAGCAAGAACCAACGATTGCACCCAAGCGGCGATAAGGTGCACTGACAAATCGATGATCCATCCCGCCGCTGGGTGAATCGAAACGTTCTGGCATGGAGTACCACATCGTGCTCGTGCTCAGTGCAACGGTGCTCGTGCTCGTAATCGAAATGGGACAATCATGACAGAACACTTCTTCGACCACGATCGGCTTGACGTCTATCGCCTATCGATCGAATACGTTGCGAACGCATTTGATTCATCGCGGTCGTTGGAGGGACTTCATCGCCATGCTCGTGATCAGTGGTTGCGAGCGGCCCAATCTATTCCGCTCAACATTGCCGAGGGTAATGGAAAACGTAGCTTGAAAGATCGAGCGCGGTTTCTTGATATTGCACGTGGTTCGGCTTTAGAGTGCGCTTCGATTCAAGATGTGCTTGTTGTTTCCGGTGGCATGATTCGGGAAACGGATCACGAATTGAAATCCAAACTGGTTCGAATTGTCGCGATGTTGACTCGGATGGCGATGAAATTCGATGGTGTCGCGGAAACATTGAGCGAGTACAATCAGTCAGGCGATTACGAGCACGAGCACGAGCACGAGCACGACGAAGAGCCAGAACCAAGCGATGCAGACGAAGGCCTCGATCGGCCGTTTTTGACTTGTGTTGAGTCGATTCCTCGGCCTCGCTGATCGCCACCGTTCTGGCCTACGCGACCACAGGCTCCCATCGTGCTCGTGCTCAGTCCGCCGTGGCGGACGGTGCTCGTAATCGTAATCGAACGCCTCGCGTGCATGGCATCAACGCGCCTTGCCTTACGGCACACAAACCGCCGTTCCCCAACTCGCGGATCATGCTCCTTATCTCCGTTATCCTATCCATTACCTCCATTACCAAATTCCTGCCCGAGCAGCGCGTTGACCGGGATGGAATGATACAATTGCGTGCTCGATCGAGCACGAGCACGAGCACGAGCACGAAAAACAGCCAGAACAAAACCATGCACCGAAGTGGCCGATCGGCCTCGCTCAATTTTAGAAACCACTTTGGCGGCCACTCGGTGATGGTTGCCGTTATCTTCCGTAAGCTTGCAACTTCCCCACTGGTACCATTATGCAACTTAGCACTGCTGTCAAACTTCCTCGCTCGCATCGTGCCGTCTATCCAAATCGGTGTGTTCGGTGCAATGGTGATCCAGCGGGCAATACTGTTCGATTGTTGACTCACACAATTGGCTGGTGGACCTTCGTTTTCTTAACGTTTGGCTGGTTTTTCTCGACAAAAGTGCCTGCCTGCAAATCATGTCGGATTTGGATTCGCACACAGAGAGTCGGTCGCTGGCTGATAGTCCTAGCCTTGTCGTTCGCATTTATGTGGCTTGTCTGGCCATACGTGAAGGATTTTATTTCGATCCCGTTTCGCCATTGGGTTGCGGTGGCGATGCTTCTGGTTTGCGCATCACCTTACATCCTTTGGGAAATTTTCTTTCCCCCTTGCATTGATATCACTGCCTATAGAGACAGTGTGGACTATGAGTTTCAATCGCCTGATTATGCTTACGAGTTTGCGGACTTGAATCAAGACGCCCCTTGGGTGAAGATATCTTAGGCAAAGAAGATAACAAAAAATTGCAGCCAAGTGCTCGGTCGGCCGTTTTGACTGGCGTTGAGTCCCCTACTCGCACTGGCTGAATTTAATCGTTCTGGCCCTTCGTTCAATCAATGGTAGATTCTTCAGCTACTCGAATTGACCAAATCGAATCTTGGTTCCGCATGCACGATGATGGGGAATTTTCGGTTTTGCCACCCGATCACCCTTCTTCGCAAATCGGAAACTTCGCAATTGCACGAACGATTGTTTACACAACCAAGCAACACTGTGTCGCGCGAATCAAGGGACTTTCACAATTCGGCGAGCCGATCGCGACCATAGGTCGTTACGGTCTTCCAATGCGTTGTGATTTGCCGTTACTGCGAGGCTCGGTTCAGTGTCCCATCTTCATCGGTGATTGCGATCCGCCGGATCTCATGATTTTTTCGTGGCTACGCGAACATCTTGCAATTGCCTGGCACGGTGTGAACGACCAATTTTTGGACATTCACGCTAATCGCGACCTTGCTTGGATCCGAATCAAAATGTCTGAATCGGAATCAGAAGCTAGCAGACTTCTGCAGGATCTTTGCCCAGACTATCGTCAACTTCTCGGTCCTTATTGCTCGTCTTTGTTGGACAGAGGATTCAAAATCGAGGTCGAAGGTGCCATAATTGACCGGGGGTTGGAACGCTAGGCTGAAACGGGCCAGAACAATCGCATGCAACGGAGCCGGCGGTCGGGTCGGTTTTGAAATCAACGCATCTCGCGCCGGCCCGCTGATGCGTAACGTTCGCCGCAATAGGTCCAGAGTTCCCCCAAATTCGGTCACAAAGGCTTCAATGGCGTACGCTGATGGATGATGCTGCAATTCGATCTGCGATGGCTGACTTGATTCGTCGCGAACATGCTGACGGATGTTGTATGGCCGCTGAATCTTTGATCGATCCTGCCATACGACGCTGGCGTTCATACGATCGACGAAACTCGCGAAACAAGAATCAAACACTGGAACATCGCGCACATGATCTAAACAAGTCATTGGTCGCGCTATTCCCCGATCACCAATACGATCCATCTTGCTTGCGTCACATTGCCGAGTCTTTCGCCGAGATTTTATGGAAATCAGAAAACCAAGAATCCTAACCGATTGACACGCGACTGTTTTGCAACAAAAACAAATCGCCCCGTTCCCAAAGATTGTCAATCAAAAGCCGGTATTGACTCCACGGGCGACGCGGCGGCGAACAATCCGTTGCACACGGAGCCGCGGGCCGAGCGGTTTCTGAAATCAATACCGTTCGCCGCGGCCCGGTGAACGGTGGCGACTATGAAGTCCAAGGTTTGCAAGTGACGGTCGCCACTGTTTTTATCATTTTTCGAGGCTACATCGTTTGCTGGTCTGGTTAGGTGGCTTCTTATGGTCTTGCTTACGCTTTGCTCGGACTAATTCGTTCAAGGATGGTTGATTAGGCGACTATTCGAGGTGTGAATGCCTTGTCACTGTTGTGAAGCCTCTCGGCTTGCATCCCCTCAGTTATCCATGCACGGTTCGACTCATCGCTTGTTCGCTATGACTTCACTTCGTGGTTGGCTACAGCTTGCCTGGAGGCTTCTGGATGCTTCGCATCGCTGAGCAGCAAGCTGCCTTCCTCTTTTGGGTTGGCACATTCTTTAGGGCGACGTGTCTTGTCATCTCTGCGAGGCTCTTACGAGTCCTCGCGTCCTATGTGAGACGACTGCGTCAACTGTGTTCAGTGCTCAACTTCGTGGGTAGGTCTTGTCCTTGTTGGAATTCGTTCGGTGCTCGGTGTAAGGCAGTCTCCTGAGAAGGGTAAAAGGGCGAACAAGGCTTATTCGTTCGACGATGTGTGTTGCTTAGTGATGGCAACTCATCAGCCAGCGGTTTCGAGCTTTCTTATTCGCCTTGGATTTGCGGTTGGTTTAGCTTTTGTTTTTGTCGGTTTTCCTTTAGTTGTTGTGGTCGTGGGCTTTCGCTTAGCGGGGCCAGCGGCAGAGCTTCGTACCGGGGATCGTTTGGGAGTTGATTTGGTTGGTTGTAAAGTGCTCTTGGGAGTCTGGGCTGCTTGTTCGGCGGCAGCTCGCTTCGCTACACGCTCTTCGCTGACCCTTCGATTTTTTCGTTTATGGCGACACTCCTTTTTGGGCATTTCGAGTAGCTTCTCTTTGAGGCCAAGAGGAATGCGGCCGTAGGACTCGGTGACTTCGATCATGCGTTTGGGCTCCCAATCTTTTTCATCACGAAGTAGGGCCCAAGCCAGTACAGCGATCTTGCGAGCCAATGCGATTGCCGCTTTCTTTTTACGAGTCTTTTGTTTACCGCAGATTCGATCGTAGACATGTTTGGCCCAAGGGTTGTAGCGGAGTGAGGACCAAGCGCATTCGACAAGGATCGTTCGAGCCAAGGGGTTACCTCGCTTGGTGATTCGACCATTCCGATCGGTTTCGCCGGATTGGTACTGGCGAGGCACGAGGCCAAAGTACTGGGAGACTTGTCGACCATTTTCGAAACGCTTCGCATCGTCGATGCAGGCGACGAGGATCTCAGCGGTTCGTGGCCCTACCCCTGGAATGGTTTGTACACGGGCAATACGGGGATCGGTCTTACCGATAGACTCCAGCTTCTTGACCACTCCATCGAGGATAGTTGTGAGAGAGTCCAGCTGGTTTAGTTCGAGATCGAGCTCCCCTTTCCAAAACTCATGGGGTTGGCAGTCTGTCAGAGGTTTACGAAAGGAGTTGATTCGTTCTCGGCCCGTGTTCCAAGCTTTTTCGCCAGTGTCGATCGAGATGCCGTGATTGACGAACCAAGCTCGGATTTTGCATTTCATCTTGTTGATGCGTGAATCCAGAGTCTTGCGATATTTTACGAGGGAGCGGAATTCGCGGTGGGCCTCTGATGGCATGTGGACAGCTTTTAGTTCGTTCATGGCAGCCATACGAGCCAGTTTTAAAGCATCGTCTTTATCGGTCTTGCGTTTGACATTGCTCCATTTCCACGCATCTTCGTTGGTGGAGCAGACGAGAGTTTTGAGGCCGAGAGATTGTGCCAGATCGTTGATCCAACCGGAGGGGCCGCAGGCTTCCATAACGACGAGGTCGATCTTGTGCTTCTTGAAGATTGTCTCGAGGTAGTTTCGATCGGTGGTAGCGTTAAGGAACTCGTGCTTTCTGGTTTTTGAGTCGAAAAAGCAGCACATTGTGTTGAATTTTCCTAGGTCAAGTGCGAGAATCTTCATAGTTTTGAATCCATGGTTGTGGTGGGTGGAAATGATTGTGACAGTTGTCGTTAGCGCGACACGAGATCACGGGTTTGAGTCGCCAGTTTTACACGAATGGCTCCCACCCGCTACACCTTGGACTTACATGGATTCTTTCGTGCGATCTGCCCCAGCCCGTTGTTCTCTTCCGCCGCCTTGCGGCGGAAAAAAACAGACCTGCAACATGGCCTCTGTAGCTGCAAGTCTTGGCCCCGCCGGCATGAAGCCGACGGAGGCCAAGAAGAGCTCGATGGGCGCTGGGTAAGCCTACCGTCGGGCTCGTCCCGGCGGAGGCCCGTCGGGCTCGTCCCGGCGGAGGCGTAACTTGCAGCTACGGAGCATGCGCTCGACGATCCGGCCCAAGCCCTTTCTTTTCTTCCGCCGCCTTGCGGCGGAAGAAAAACAGATTCGCAACACCGCCCTTGTAGCTGCAAGTCTTGGCCCCGCCGGCATGAAGCCGACGGAGGCCAAGAAGAGCTCGATCGAGCGTTTTTGATTTGTGGAATGTTTCTCCCTGGCAATCGCTAGACTTGCTCTGTTTTCAGTTCTTGATTTGATCGACTTGGTCGCTGCTGGGTCGAATCGATTCAAAGTACTTGCGAATCGTCTGGCGATGCCCCATCGGGATCGATTCGGTCTCCAAGGCGGATTCGCTTAGACTCTCAAATTTTTGGGCTTGCTCGCGATACGCGCGGATCGTTTCCTCTTCTTGGGGATTCGATTTCTCGGTCTCAATATCCGATTGGCCTTGCCCAGTCTCTTGGCCTTTGAGTTTCATCTGCTCTTTGGCCGAGAGGGCTAGCGTCTTATCTCCCGGCGTCTTGTCGCCGGAGGACTTGCCTGCCTTGTTGCCCGACTTATTGCCTTTCGAATCGCTAGGTGACTGGCACTCTCCTTCGCACTCGGACTTGCATTCGTTCAAGCATTGGCACTGTTTCTTAAGCAAATCGGTCAGCTTCTTCTTATTGGCCAACTTCTTGGCTTCGCCACTCAAGCTTTTCGCTCCATCGCCGAACTTCGAACGGTTCCCTTGGCTCAAGCCTTGGGACATCTGTTCGGCTGCTTTGTCGATCTGATTCTCTGGTTTCTTTTGGGACGCGACGTCATTCTTGTTCGGTTGACTTCTGGCTTGCTCGAGTTTCTCTAAGACCGATTTTTCGGTCTGTCGGTCGAGCTCAGGGAGTTCAAGCTTTGCCAGTTGCTCGGCGGCTTTTTCCATATCCCCCTTTGCAAGTGCATTTCCGGCTTGGGCCATGGCCGGCGAAAGCGCAAGTGCCTCTCCGACCCGTTCCATCTGCGCAAGAGACTCGGGGTCCTTGAGTTGTGCCTGCATGTCCATCAGGGCCGACTCCATCTCGGAAAGTTTGGCCATCGCTTCTTTGGGGTCGACCCCTGGCTCTTTCATCTCTTGCAGGACCGATTGCAGTTCCTGCAAGAGCTTCTCTAACTCGGGATCCTTTTGCTCTTCTTGAATCGCCAGAAGCTCTTCGAGACTCTCCTGGACTCTGTCCGCCTGGCGATTGACCACTTCATGGATCACAACAGGAGCGAGCGGACTTTCGGCTCGGATCGGAACCAAAAGGATCGCCGCAGCGCATAGATTCAGGACCAAGCCGCTTACAAACCAGCGAGGAACGCGTATCGGCACCACATCGACCGGGTCGATCGAGCGAGCATGCTCCTCGGCATCTTGAACTTGGAGTTGTTGCACGGGACTCAGCGTTTGACCAGATCTGGATCGACCCTGGAAGTCCAGTGCGGTCACAACACGATCTTTCAGACCACATGCTCGGTCGATTTCACTTGCTGCCGCATGCAAAGATCGAAACCGGATCAGGGCAACAAGCCCCCCCGCAGTCAAGCCGATGAGAGAACTGTAGGCGACCCAGGTCCATGGAAACAGATCCCCCTGAATCCGCTTACCGATCGCCAAGCCACAAGCTACCACACCCCCGGCCAACAAACCCAAGGACGCCACCTGCCAGAGCCATGCAAGTTGCTGACGCTTTCGCACAGTGCGTACTGTATGAAGAAGCTCACCGCGAACAATTTCACCGCGAACAATTTCAGTCATGGGCTCAGTCATGGGCGCTTCCCTCCCTCGGAGTTGGACGACAGAACTACCGAATTCGATGTCGTATAAGACCCATTAAGATTAACATGCATTTCTAACGAATGCGATAGGTTCCCGAGAAATCTGGTGGCCACAATGTTATATTGCGGTAACTGGCGACCATTCGCGGATCACCCCATGGTGACCAACCAACTAAACAATCACCCCCGCTATCACTCCCTGCTAATTGAAGAGAAAGAGCTGCCCTCATGCTTACTTTTCGTTGGTATCTTCTTTGTTGGTGCTTCATTCAGTGTGCTTTTCAACTAACGGCCGACTCTCTTTGTCGCGGTCAGGAACTGGGCCAACAGGACTCGGGCCAACCGGACTCGAGCCAAGAGGAGCAAAAGCAGCGCGAGACCATCGCGCGCTTCGTCGCGGTCTTGGAGAAAAACCCAAGACGCGGGACCGCATTGGATCGGGTCTACGGCCACCACGTCGAGTTCGGGACGCTGGACTCGTTTGCAGCACAGCTCAAGGACCGTGCAAGTGCCCCCACATCGAGTGGTGAGAGTTGGATGATCCTCGGGATGATCGAGTATCAGCGAGGGAACGACGCGCAAGCAGTCGATGCGTTCACCAAAGCCGAGATGCTGCGGACCAAGGACCCACTGACGAGCTACTATCTCGGGCAATCGCAGCTTCGAATCGGAGATTCATCGGCTGCGGTCGCATCCTTTGAAAGGGCTCTCGAGCGAAAACCGCAGCGCACCGACGAGCTAGAGATCTTTCAGCAGTTAGGACGTGTCCACCAGCGCGCTCAACGGACCGATGAAGCGATGAAAGTTTGGAAACGGCTCGAGGGTCTTTATCCCGACGATCCGCGCGTGCTCGAACAAATCGCTGTCACGCTCGCAGAGGAAGGTCAATTCGCAGAAGCATTGCCTCGCTACGAGAAACTCGCTGCAACCTCCAAAGACGATTATCGCAAAACAACTTTTGCCGTCACTGCCGCCGAGCTGACGGTCAAACAAGGGGACAAACCCGAAGGGATTCGCCGCATGGAAGCCCTCTTAGCGGACCTGAATCCCGATGGATGGCTCTATCGCGATGTCAGGCGGCGAATCGACGATTGCTTTCTTCGCACCGGGGATCAAGACGGATTGGTGAGCTACTATCAAGCTTGGCTCGAGAGTCACCCGCAAGACATCGAAGCCATGAACCGCCTGGCGAGATTTCTCAAGCAATCGGCGCGCAACCCCGAGGCAGCAACGTGGCTGAACAAAGCGTTGGCATTGGCCCCCAAACGCGAGGACATCCGCAAAACCTACCTCGATCTCCTGGCCGAAGACAAACGATTCGAAGACGCAGCGGCGCAGTACGAACAACTGCTTAAAACATCCCCAAACAACGCCGACTACCTCCGAGACTGGGGCAAGATGGTCCTCCGCAACAAGGGAATGCCTGAAGCGGAACGTCGAGTGCAAGCCCTCGCGATCTGGAATCGAATGCTCGAACCCAATCCGAACGATGCTGTCATGGTCGCACAAATCGCCGACTTCTGTCGCCAAAACCAAATGCTCGAACAAGCCGAATCGCTCTATCGCAAAGCCGTAGATATCGCTCCGAGCGAACCGCAGTATCGAGAGTACTTGGGCGAATTCCTCTCGATCCAAAAAAGGCCAGAGGAGGCCAAGACGGCCTGGCAGCAGATCGCCCAAGGCGATCGTCGCAATACCGACAACCTCGCCCGCCTGGCCGAAATCTACAACAGCTTTGGATACGGTGAAGAAGCTTGCCTGAACATCGCACAAGCCATCGAGCTGTCGCCCAAAGACTTTGCTCTAGTCCTCAAAGGCGCCCAGTATCACAACAAATCGACTCGCTTCGACGAAGCGATCAAGCTGGTCGACCAAGCCGAAAAGCTAGCGGCTAACGACGAAGAACAAGAGTCGGTACTAAACACCCGCATCGAGGTACTCCAGTCGAGCCAGCAAATCGAATCGATCTCCGAGGCGATCGAGAAGCAGTTGACGGCAGATCCCGCAACGAAAGCGAGCGAGTGGTATAGGTTGGCTCGGTATCAGGAAGCCCAACGCAAATGGGACAACGCAGCGGCGACGATCGACAAAGCGATCGAGAAAGATCCCCAATCGATCCTGGCCCTCACGGCTGCGGCTCGCATCGCCGAGAGCGCCGGGGACTTTGGCCGAGCCTCGGATCTGTTCCGCAAATTGACCCAGGTGGACCGACGTTCGATCAGCGATCACTGGACCAGCGTCACCCGCTTGGAAACCCAATTGGGACGCAAGGCACAAGCTCTCGACGCGGCCAAGCAGTTGATCGTCGCCGCGCCATCGAAAACGGAGAACTACGAGTTCTACGCCCAGACCTGCTTGCGGCTCGGCGAAACCGAAGAAGGAATGCAGGCGCTGCGGAAAGCGATTCGCATCAATCCCAATGAACCAGGGCTCATGATGGCTCTCGGTACCGCATTGGCCGATCAGATGCGAAACGACGAGGCGATCGAGCTCTACTGGCGAGCCTATGAAAAATCGGAGGAACTCACCGACAAGTCCAGCATGGTGACCAAGCTGGTCCCTCTCTATTCTCAAATCAATCAATTCGAAAAGCTCATCGAGCGGCTCGAACGCGAAAGGCAAGATGAAGAAAGCCGGCGCAGCGCGACGATTTGTATCGCACAAGCCTGGCAGACCGCAGGCGACATCGCCCAGGCCCGCAAGGAACTCGAAGGACTCCTTGGCGAAAACAGCAAGGACACCAATCTGTTGAACCAACTCGCCAAGCTATGCGAGTCAGATTCCGACATGGAAGCCGCGATCAACTACCGACGCCAGCTAGTGAGCTTAGCACCCGGCGACGAGACCGAAGCACCGCTGGCCGCAATGCTCTTGAATGTAGGGGAGGTCGACGAGGCAAAAGCCATCTATGCCAAGCTCATCGAAGCCGAAGAAGACCCGGTGCGGCAGCTCCGATCGCTCGATTCCCTTTTGAACTCCGGCAACTTTGACACCGCCCTTCGGGTGATCGAGCCCCTGCTCGAGAAACAACGCGACGACTGGGAGTTGCTCTATCGCTACGGTGTCTGCTGGACGAATTTGAAAAACGACAGCGAAGCCAAAGCGCGGTTCGAACGCATTCTATCTCTATCCATTCCGCACGAAACATTAGGACGAAGTGCTCAGGCCAAACTGAAGCAAGCTCAGGAGAAAGCAAAATCGGACAACCTGCGAGGGATCGCCACGGCGCTGCCCGCGAGCGAATCGGCTCTTCAAATGACTCAGCAATCTCAGACGGTCCGAAGGGCCGTCGGGTTGGAACAGGAAGATTACTACGGCAACGCCTCTTCGACTTTATGGACGCCCCCCTCCTACGGGGTAGCACGAATGGCGGCCCTGGGGTGGCTCTTGAAGATGGAACAGGACGCCGACGAATCCCAAGCGATTGCCAACGCTCCTACGGAACCAAGCAAGGCAACTGCAACCCTCGCCGACTCGGTTCGGGACAAGTCCACGGCAGTCGGGACATCGAAACGAGATCTCCTCGATTGGCTCTATGTTTGTGCCCTCAAAAACGATTATCCCCAAATCTTTTCCATATCGAAACAACTCGCTCAATCGGGAGGAATCGACGAGAAACGGTTCTTCTTGCAATCACTCCCCAGACGGAACTACTCCGAATCTCTAATGAGAGGATACGGCGGTGACGTTACGCCAGCGAAAACGCCGCTTGACGATGCGGACCTTGACTTCATGCAAAAGTGCTACGACGAGGTGGCCGCCAAGCAAAAAAATCAGGATCTCAATGCCATCTACGGCTCCAACCTTGCTTACGACGACCAAGGCCAAGCCTACATCATGGTAGGTTCGGGCTACCAAGCGCTGCCCGGTGTCTTTCGCAACAGCATGGGCTCTCAGAACCAGATTCTGGAGGAATATCGCACCGCAGGGAAAACGGCTCGCGTCAAAGAGCTGATTCAGCAACAAATCGATTCGGCCAAGTCGGCCGACGATTGGATCGCTGTCATGAGGATGCTGCGCGCAGAAAAGCGAGAGAGCGAGATCCCCGACACCATCGAGAAGTGGGCTGCCGCAGCCAAGAAACAGATTGCCGAAACGCCGGTGACGACCAATCGCGGACAAGGACAGTCGAATCAGGCGATGCCCCTGGTCATAGCCACCGATGCACTCCAACAGTGGATCGGTCAACTCGGAAGCGAGGAGGAAAACGATCGAGTCCTTCAAATGCTCGATACCATCCTCCCCGTCGCAATTGCGGAAGGGAAGTACCGTGTCCAAGCAGCGGCGGCCGCAAAGACCTCTCCTGCCTCAACCTCGAATACCAACCAACAGGCGGGCAACGTCGAGATCCAGATCTACTACGGCAAAACGCAAACCCGAGTGAATGTCGTATTCCCGCCTGTCTCGCGAGAAATTGACACCCCAGCCGTAACGATTCTTCGTCAGTTCTTCGAGGTCCTGAGCAAAAACGATGTCAGCCAGGACATGGTCAACCGACTGCGCGACCGCTCGCAGATGGCGACCGACGACGTGGAATTCTGGCGATGGTATCTAGCATCCGTGCTGTGGTGGTCCGATGAACAGGACGAAGCCATGCAGGTCGTAACGAAAATCATTGCGGAACATCCCAATGAGCCCAGGATGCAGTTTCGATGGGCCTCGTTGTTGGAGTCTCGTGAGGAGTTTGAGGAGGCTTTGTCAATCATCGACCAGATCACGCCTCGCGATCAGAATCAACTCATCCGACGGGAAACCTATGCACTGCGACTCGCTGAGCGAATCGGGGACACCGACCGGGCCAAGCAATCGGCGGAACGGCTCTTTGGTCTACGCCTGACGAACGATGCCCAGATGCAACTGCTGCCCCAATTGAAACGGCTCGGGATGGATGCCCAAGCCGACGCGTTGCTCGCCCGGCTCGAGCGCACATCAGCCCGTCAATCAGGCAACCAAGTGAACTTGATGAGCCTCTATCAATCCCAGGGAAAGACGGAAATTGCCAACCAGATAGCGCTTGCGATTTTGCGGCGAAGCGCCTCGCCATATGCTGCAACGCAAAACAGCAGCCGTACTCTCAATCCTCGATCTTTCCAAAGAGGCAGCAGCAACAGCTTCGAAAGAAACGCCGCTCTTGCCCAACTCGCCAGCTCCGGCGCGCTCAAGAAGATGATCGAATCGCTTAAAGAGAAATTGGCCAAGTCGCCCGACTCGATCTACACGCTTGAGCAACTCATCGAGTACTCCGCAGCGGCTAACCAGAAAGAGCAAGCCGACGAGTATTTAACCAAAGCGATTGCGCTCCGCCCAGACTCGCATATCTTGCGTTGGAATCTCGCAAACAACCTGATGGACAGGAACAAGTACAACGAGGCTTGCGATCAGTACCTCATTCTGTTCGATGCGCAACCGAACTGGATTGCAGAAAACTTTTACGAAGTCTCCAGAGCCTTCTCGCAGGCCAAGCGACAAAAGGAACTCATGGCCAAATGCCAGACGATCGACCTAAAGCGATTTCGTGACCCCTGGCAGTTGATGAATATGGTCCGAAATAGCATTCGCGAAGAACCTGGGAGTGCGGAAGCATTTATCCCTTTAATCGAACGCCTTTTCGAGGCCGACCCATCCAATCGCAACTACATCCTTGGCGACCTGGTGAATCAACCGGAATTAGCAAAAAACGAAAAGATCTACGCATTGATCAAACGAAGCGTGATCCCCCAGTCGCAGGCCATCGCTGCTTCTGGACCTTGGATGGGATTGGATAGGATCACCGGATACAGTGCAGACGGAAGCGTATCGCTCGGGTTTACATACCTGCTGCAATTTCTCCAATCCAATCCCTCGCGCCGCGAGGATTTGGAAAAAGCCATCGAAGCGCAAGTCCAGCGTTCTCCGCAATGGCGGGCTGGTCCAGTCATGTTGGCCTTGATCGATATGGCCGGTACGAAGAAAGAACAGGGACGCAAGCAATTGGAAACGATCCTGACAGACGAGAAGTCATGGGACGATATCCCAATCGATACGTGTTGGTTCCTCGGTCAGGAAATCAGCGACATTGAATCGTCCGAGGATCTCGCCCTACGGCTTCTCAAACGAGCGGAATTGAAGCACGATAGTCGTCGGATGTCGGACAACCTGCAATTTTCTCCCATCGCCTCGCTGGCCAAGATCGCGAGCAAACGGCCCGAGGAAAGGGCCTACGTCAAAAAGCGAATCGACGAACGCTTGCGGGAACAGGCGAATCAACCGACTTCCTATGTGAATGACGAATACGAGGCTTATCGACGAATTCAACGAGCGATATCCACAAGCGGCCTGTTCCAATCGCTCGACTATCCGATCGATGCATACCTGGCCGTCAGAAAGCTAGAAGACGATCCGGACATGAAAAAAGCAACGAGATATTATGGAGGCATCGAATCCTTGAAAACGCAGATCGACCAAAAGATCGCAACCTCCAAAAAGGCGATCACCGACCGCTCTCTGATCGATTCCCTCGAGCGCTTGCTACCAGAAAACAAGCGATTGGATCTGATGGTCAGCTATCCTTCGCAAAAAGCGAAAGAGAACCAAAAGGTCGAGTCGGGATTGCTTGAAGTTTTGAGACTTGCGATCACCAAGCCGGAAACTATTCAACTCATCACCGATCGACTCAAGCTGCTCACAGAGCAACGACCTAACGATCTGTCGGTCAACCTCGTGCGTGTCCTGTGGATGTTGGAACAGGACTGCCAGGGAGAGGTCCTCGCCCCAGAGTTGGAAAAATTGCTCGAATTGGCCAAGCTCGAACCGATTGCTCCAGGGCGTCGAGCCAACAACCGACAGCGCCAAGAGGCACAAGCCATCGCGGATCTCTGGATCCTCGCAAGAGAGATTCTTCGCGACCCTAGCACTATCAATGCCGATGCTCAAACCCCTTCTTCAGCCGAGCCCCCTAGTATCCAACAACCTCCCAGAACACGCCCGTATGCCTCGCACCCCGAGAGCCGTCGACTGGCTCTGCAAGCAGCCAACTTGGCGGCAGAAGCCAGCATGCGCAAGCTAGCGGGTGCCGAGCAATACTCGTTGCTCCTGGAACTCGCAGAGATCCAAACACAGCAGAAAGAATACCACCGCTTACCATCTCTCAATTCCGCACCGTGATGCGGGTCTACAGCATGGCCGCCTCCAGCGGTCGTTCGGATATCGCAACCAAGGCATTGACCATGTCGCTCCGTGGCGGCATGCCTGTACCCGACCCGCAATCGGATCTACCGGATCCATCGCTCGGACTCATGGCGATGGGCCCACCTGGAATTAACAACGCACCCGCAAAGGATCCGATCGAAACCGAAGTCCAAAACCTGATCAAAAAGGCGTTTACCTCCGGTGGCAATTCGTCCGATACGCCCGCCGAGTTGTACGATCCTCTGCGGCTCATCGCGCTTCCAACGAATCGGCCTGACGAAATTCGACTGTATGTCAATTCCACAGCCGTCGAGAGTGGCCGCGCCGAATCGCTCGCGACTTCGCTGGTTCGCGCGGCTGCAAAGGCCGGCAAGCTTGATGCTCTTCAACAAGAGGTACAAGCCCGTGAGACCAAGGAAATCCACCTCCTGTCGAAGAAGGCCCTTTTGGCCCTCATCGCGATCGAGTCTGGGGACATGGCAGTGTCAAAAACAGTGCTCGATGAACTCGCACAACAATCCGGAAAATTGGCCACCGATACGGCTCTTAAGACCGCAGGCCTAGCAGCGTTGAAGGCATTCACTCAACCCGAGTTGAGGCAGGCGGCCCTACCGATCATGAGGCGATTGGTAACCAAATCCCTGGCAATGCAGAATGAATCGGACTCCAGGTTTTCTTACTCGAATTTAAACCAACCCCTCATGACCGACTTTGTCACGAGCTTCAATCGCTACCTTGCCGGCCAAGGCGATTCAAAGGGAGTTCGCGAAAATTTCGACGCCGTCCTTCAATCGCGATCGCGCCTCTTGCGGAGTATCGGCGAAGGCGACTACGCGCGTGCCATCCAACGCAGGGATCTCAGAGAACTCGCGAAATACGCAGTGCAAATGGGCCTGAACGACTATGCTTGGGAATTGCTCGGTCGTTGTGCGGATATCCCCGATGCCCCCCAGTACACTCCTTCGGGAGACTCGGAGCATCAAAACCCAGCTCTGGAGTATCTAGTCCGCTGGCAACGCACGCGACCTGCCCAGGAGCGGTACCGAACATGGTTCGAATGGACGATGCCCAACGCACAGCGTTCGTCCGTGCGTACGCTCGACTGCAATATTCGCACTCCCAAAGTTCCGAGCCGGTTCCTCCAGAGCACCGAACGAGGAAGAATCCTCGGAGAACTCACGCTCAAACCCGGGGTGATCTCCAATCTGACTCAATTGGTTTGGGCTGCAGATCAATGCAACGAACTTCCGAACCTCAAACAACAGGTCGAAGCGCTCGATGGAGCCACCGATCCTAACGTGAATTTGCTCATGGACTTGATTTTTATTCAACAGAAGAACCATGCCGAGGTCTCGAAACGCGTTGCTCAACGAATGGTCCAGTTCGCGAATCTCAACCATCGGATATCAGGTGGTGCATCCGAAGTCGATTATGGGAAGCTCTCAACGGATTCGGTTCGCAACGCAATGATCGCA
>JAJTEK010000071.1 GCA_021299695.1 Pirellula sp.
GTTGTTCATAGCTGGTTCGGTCGGATAACGACCGTGGTCACCAATGCCGCCGGAGACCACGATTCTAAAAGTTAACAACGCATCGGCGACGGCTTTGGTGCACCACTTTGTTCGCGCGTTTTCTCGTACTCGTACTCAGCGAAGCGGTACTCGTACTCGTACTCGATTCGATCTAGTATAGCAATCCGACCTATTGGTCCGCGAGTTACCGCGAACCACTTCGATCGACGATCGGCAGCGCCGCAGTTCAAACAGCCATCGAGTACGACGAAATCCGATGCGATGCACGAGCACCCAAATGGGGGGGTTGGCATACCTTTACAATCGCAGGATACGCGCACTGGAAGTGTGCGATTTGTAATTCACTGGGTTTTGATTCAAAAGTAGGTGTTCTATGTCCGACTCGTCGTTGCCCCAAGCAGCATCTGTAAAAACTAGCCGACGGTTCTTCCAAAGATCGATCGTCGCGGCCGGGATCGCCGGTTTTTTTGGAGCTGGATTTCTGCAAGATCGTCGAGCGCACGGCGAGGACAATCAGCAATGGCTGACCTGGCGGGGTAGCTCCCGCGACAGCACGGGCAAGGATTCTAACTGGCCGAGCACTCTCACCGACGCGAATTTCAAAAAGGTCTGGTCGGTCCCCTTTGGAGACAGTTATTCCGGGCCGATCGTCACTACAAACTCAGTATTTACCACCGAGTCCTCGGGGAACAAAGAGAGGGTCACTTGCGTCGATCGCCGTACTGGGGAGACGCGATGGAGCAAGGAGTGGGAGGGGTCGATGAAGGTCCCATTTTTTGCGGCCAGGAATGGGAGTTGGATTCGTTCAACGCCCGCTTCCGACGGAGAGACCTTGTTCGTCGGCGGAATTCGTGACGTTCTTGTCGCGTTGGATTGCCAGACGGGGGAAGAGAAGTGGCGTGTTGATTTCGCCGAGAAATTTGGCAAGGTGCCGGATTTTGGGATGGTCTGTTCCCCGCTGATCGACGGAGACTTTCTCTACATCCAGGCGGGCAAGGGGTTGCACAAGCTCAACAAAAAGGACGGCTCGATTGTTTGGTCCGCCCTCGGGGACAATGGCGACATGATGTCCAGTGGGGCCTTTTCTTCACCGGTCATTTCGACCTTGGATGGCAAGTGTCAATTGATCGTACAGACCCGGACTTATATGGCCGGAGTCGATTTGGAGAGCGGATCGAAGCTCTGGAGCAAGAACGTCGATTCGTTCCGAGGCATGAACATTTTGACCCCGACGGTATGGGACAATGGGATCTTCACAAGCAGTTACGGTGGTCGATCGTTGCTGCTGGACGTGCAATCCGATGGAGCCAATGCGCGTTGGGAGAACAAGGTCGAGGGTTACATGTCCTCGCCTGTGGTGATCGATCACTACTTGTACTTGCACCTGCGGAACAAGCGGTTTGCGTGCATCGATCTCAAGGAAGGTAAAGAGACCTGGATTACACGACCTTACGGCGAATACTGGAGCATGGTCAGCAACGGGGAGAAGATCCTGGCGTTGGACCAAGCGGGCAAAATTCGGTTGATCGCTCACAATCCAGCCGAGTACACTATGTTGGGCGAACTCAAGATCACCGACGAGGAAGCTTGGGCGCACGTGGCCGTGGCTGGATCGGACGTGGTGATCCGAACCCAAAAATCCCTTTGTCTATATCAGTGGAAAGACTAGCCGATGTCGCAAGACGATTTGACCAAGGCCATCCAGCGTTTGGAGGAGCTTTTCGGTAAACCGTCTCGAAACACTCTGGGAGCTTCGGTCTTTGTGAGCGACTTTGCGGTTGCCTACAAAGACCTCGAGGCATTTGCGAAATCCAAGTATCAGCATTTTGTAGGGGACGCTTGGGAGTCGATCGGTCCAGAGAATTGGACCGCGCCGTGGGAACTTCAATACCATCGCCCTGAGGGGGTCTGTGGGGATATTCTCAAGGAGCTTGAGAACTTGGAGGATCCGGCCACGAGTCTGGCGGCTTCCCAGTTGACCGAGAATCATGACGATGCCCAAGGAGCTGCACTTGGGCTCCAGGGCGTCTTTGATTCTCCGGAAATTCAAGATGTATCGATTTATAGTATCGGAGATACTGAGGCGATCACCGGGGTGCTCGTCGCGGGAATATTGCAAGAAGGTAATGCGATCGCCTTGGTCTTTTTGATGGACTGAAAAGCCTACCGTCGGGCTCGTCCCGGCGGAGGCGTAACTAAGCAGCTACAGGATCGGTATAGCGACGAAGATCTCCCCGTCGCGGAGCTGGACTTCGAAGTGGTCGGTTTTCACCTTGGGGTTGTCCATCCAAGTCCCATCGCTTAGGGCAAACCGCCATGCGTGCCATGGGCATGCGACGCATCCATCGTGGATCCAGCCGGCCGAGAGCGAAGCTCCTTGGTGCGGGCAGAAATCATCCAAAGCGTGGTACTGGCCTTCGGACTCGAAGATCGCGATCATGCGATCGGCGACCGGAAAGGCGCGCCCTTCGTTCTTGGGAATGTCCTCGATCTTGGCTACCTTGACCCACTCGAATTTCGAAGTTTCGCCGTTTTGGCTAGCCTTTGATAGAACAGTTCAGGGTGTCCGCTGACCGATTTGGTTTTCAGCGTCGCCCGATGGGTTGGGCCGACGATCGCAACTTGCAATTCGGTCGATGGCAAGGAGGATTCGCGGGGGAACGAGCTGCTCGGGGGGTAAACACCGACAGCCATCGCATAGTCGGTCCGGTGAAGTTGCTTCGATTCCAGAGCCAGATCGGCAAGTGATTGGGGATTGCAATCCAGGGCCGTTGCCGAAGCGGGAAGTTGAGGCTGCCATGCAAGGTGCTTAAGACCACCCGGTTTGTTCGGTTCCAAGCCTTCGCTGAGCATTTGGCCGACCCAACAACCTGAGCCTACTTCGACGATGCTCAATGTAAGGTGTTTTTGATCCAAAAGGTCATGGATGACATCCTGGAGTTCCAAGTCACCTTCTGCGAAGATCACTTCGCCAAAGGCTTGGCGAATCTGAGCGAGGGTCGGTTCGATGAGCGATTGAAATTCAGCCTCGCAGGTAGCAAGCGCCGCGATGCGCAGGGTGATGGTCGCTTTGGATACCGTGATACCAACGCGAGGAATTCGATCTCGGGAGATCAAATCGGGGATCACTTGTTCGACGTCGCTTTCGCCGAGGCCGAAGAGTTTTACCGAATGAAAAAAGCAGCGTTGATGCCCGAGTCGCAGTTCCTCGATCAGGCGGGGTTCGACGGTTTGGCTAAGCATTTGAATCATCTCTGCCGGGACTCCCGGCAGAGCGAATAGCCGGCTTGAGTGATCCATGTTCTGTGAGTCTTTGACTAGAACCTCCAGATCGACACCAGGCGCTGTGCCATGGGGATTGGGAATGATGCGTGAGGTTTGAGGGAACATGGCTTGAACCCGATTGCGTTCGGGCATGGATCTGTTTCGAGACTTGAAGAGGTTCTCGATATGGGCCATCGCATCGGGGCGGAATTCAAGCGGTTTGCCGAAGGCCTCGGCCATCGCCTCGCGGGTTAAATCATCGGCCGTCGGGCCTAGGCCACCGGAGATGATCACGATGTCGCAACGGCTCGCAGCAATCCGAAACGCTGAGACATTGTCGGCAAGGTCGTCCCCAACGGTGGTATGATGGCCGACACGGATTCCGAGGTCACCGAGCCGACGACTGATGATCTGGCTGTTGGTATCCAGGCGTTGACCGCTGGTGAGTTCATCACCGACGGAGATGATTTCAGCTTTCATGGACATATGGATTTGGAGTTCCTAATACGCATCGGAGGGGTGGGAGTCAAACTGAGTCAGATCGCACAAGTGGGCTTCGGCTATCGGTTGTGGGCAACTCCAAACCAAAAAGAACAAAGCCTCTTGGGCCCAGCGAGCTACATGGGAGCTGGCGATGAAACCGGCCCCTTTCTCGATGGCCAGGGCAGCTTGGGTGGCTCTGAGGACTAGGTCATTGGAATCCTTGCGGAGCTCGGCCGTATCGACGATCCGTTGACCGGCTTGGGTGGCTTGATAGAGCCTGTCACTGAGGGTATCCCAGCGCAGTTTGAAGCTCTCTCCAAAGCGTCCGAGGGAGGACCTATTGGTCGACTGCCCGAGAATATGATCGATGGCGCGTGCGGCAAGCCCGAGTGCCAGAGCGCTGGTCTGGAGTCCACCTGCCCCACCGCTTTGAGAAACGGCCATCACATGACGGACCGGACCGTGGAGGAGTTGCTCCGGGACGACACAGACCCGATCGAGGAAAACCTCATCGGTGCAACTATCCTTGAGCGCCAGCAAATCCATGCCCGGTCCGCGATGGATCCGCGGGTCGTTGGTCGGAAGATAAAACAAGGACTGGAGTTCTGGATCGGTCGGATCGCAGGCCCCGACGACGAGGGCTTGGGAATCAGCACAGGCAGTCACCCATGGGACCGTGCCTTGGAGCGTCCAGCCCGAGGCGCTGGGGTGAGCCAATACGGACGGCGTAGGCAGGTGTTGTCGACTGGTCGTCAGATGGCTGATTCCGACCGAGATCCATCGACTGGCACTTGCATGCCGTGCAAGGTAGATTGAAGCGGCGGGATTGCGGGAGGTTTCGATTCGCCGCAGGGCTGCACTTCGTTGGGTCAGGATGAACGCATCGGTCAGCGATGCGTGAGCCGTAGCACAATAAAAAGCAAGATGCAGAGCCGAGTCGGACACGACCGACTGTTCGTAGGTGCACAGATCGGAGAGATTTCCTAGGCGATCCGAGAGGGACTTCGGAGTGGATCGCAAGACCGCCAGGAGGGGGAGCAAATCCGGAAGCTTGGAGAGCTGTTGGCTAAGAAGTGTTTCGGTGATGGAAAGGGGCCTTATTAGAGTTGATTATCCACAAATCGCATCCCATTCGATTTGATTGGAATTGGCCGGTCGGCGGCCAAATAGGGGGGCATGAGCCCGTGGGTTATTTGGTGGAGATTTTTTTCGCGGTTCGATCATAATGATCCCGAGCGCAGGGTGTGCACCTATGCGATGATTGTAGCTTCGAATCGGCGATCTTCCATCTGTGAGCAGGAGAGCTTGTGAATATTCTAGGGCATGATCAAAACCCCAACAGTTCCTCGGTAGACCTAGCGGCTGAGGGATCGGAGTTGGTTTACCAGAAGTGCATGGCGATTGCCGGCAACCTTTGGTGGAGTTGGCATCCCGAGGTGGTGCATTTGTTTCGAGACATCGATCCGGTGCGGTGGCGGGAGCTCGATCACAATCCGATCGCGTTGCTCCGGGAGTTTACGCCAGAGAGCTTGGCCTATCGAGCCAACGAGCGGGTTTTGCATAGCCGCATCAATTATGCGTACCGAAGGCTCCATGAGTACATAGGCTGCCACAGCACTTGGGCCCACACCCATGCGGGAGTATTGGGGAGCAAGCCGGTGGCTTATTTTTCGGCTGAGTTTGGATTGCACGAATCGTTGCCGATTTATTCGGGAGGATTGGGGGTTTTGTCTGGGGACCACATCAAAAGCGCCAGTGGCTTAGGGATACCTCTGGTGGGTATCGGGTTATTTTACAATCATGGGTATTTCAAGCAGCGGTTATCGGCCGACGGATATCAATCCGAGGATTACATTGAGAGCAACGTCGAGAATCTGCCGTTGACGCCGGCTCGGACCTCCTCGGGCAGTCCGTTCGTGGTGCGATTGGAGACACGATCTGGGGATTTGTTCGCCAAGGTTTGGAAGCTAGCCGTTGGGCGAGTGACTTTGTTTTTGCTCGACAGCAACGACGAGAGCAACCGACCGGAGGATCGAGAGTTGACGAGTCGACTCTATGGGGGCGATGAGCGGACGCGTATACGTCAGGAGTTGCTCATCGGAGTCGGAGGGATACGCATTTTGCATGCGATGGGGATCAGCCCAGGGGCTTATCATTTGAACGAAGGCCACAGTGCGTTTGCGACTCTAGAGGCCGTTCGATTGCGCATGGAAGAAGACGGGGTGAGTTTTGAAGATGCGCAAAGAGACATCGCCGACTCGACGGTCTTTACGACACACACGCCGGTGCCTGCCGGTCACGATCGATTCCATGCGGATTTGATCGAGGAGCATTTAGGGCCACTGAGGGACCATCTTGGTATCTCCCATGAGCACTTGATGAGTCTTGGGCGAGTCAATCCTGGGGATCACCAGGAGCCCTTTTGCATGACGGTCTTGGGGTTGAAGCTTTCACGGCGTGCCAATGCGGTCAGTCATTTGCACGGACACATATCGCGTCGCATGTGGAGGGCCTTATGGCCCAACCGCGAAGAAAACGCCATACCCATCGGGCATATCACCAACGGAGTCCATGTCCAGAGTTGGCTCGCCGAGCAAATGCTTCAATTGTACGATCGTCATTTCCCGGCCCACTGGATCAGTCACATGGGAGAACCAGCGGTATGGCAATCGATCCATCAGGTCGACCCGGGCGAGTTATGGGAAACCCACAATGCGCTCAAGACCATGCTTTGGTCGTTCGTTCGCCGGCGGTTAGTACGTCAGATGAGCCAGCGGAACGAGAGTCAGGAATCGATAGATTTGGCGATGCGCGTAGGAAACCCCGCAGCATTGACGATCGGTTTTGGACGAAGATTTGCAACCTACAAACGCGCCAACATGATCTTTCGCGATCTGGATCGCATCGCGGCGATCGTCAACGATCCGGCCCGCCCGGTGCAGATTTTATTCGCAGGCAAAGCGCACCCCAAGGACGAACCGGGCAAGCGATTCATCCAGGAGATCGCCAATCTACGAGGCGATTCACGGTTTGCGGGCAAGGTTGTATTCGTCGAGGATTACGACATCAACGTATGCCGGCATTTGATCCAAGGGGTCGATGTGTGGCTCAACAATCCAAGACGCCCCTTGGAGGCCTCCGGGACAAGCGGACAAAAAGTCATCCTCAATGGCGGATTGAACCTGAGCATTCTCGACGGATGGTGGGCCGAGGCCTTTAACGGTTCTAACGGTTTTGCGATCGGTAAAGGAACCAGCCATGTCGAGGACCGTATCACCGACGAACGGGACGCGAACAATCTCTATGAGGCCCTGGAAAACCAGGTAATTCCATTGTTTTTCGAGCGAGACCAAGACGGCCTACCGGCGGCTTGGATCCAACGCATGCGCAACAGCATCAGTACCCTGGCTTGGCGATTCAGCAGCCACCGGATGGTGATGGACTATGCGCGGATGGCTTATGTTCCAGCCTCGGGCGGGGTCAGCAGCTCGATGGATTGAATCCGGACCTAAGCGTCTGGAAGTCAGAAAAGTCCCAGGAAACTACCCCTCTATTAGGGGGATAGTTTTTTTCATTTTGTCTTTGAGTTACCGGCAAATCCCTCTATTTTGCACTTATAATCTTAACATATCGTTTTCTGTGACGATCATCACTTAAGCGGCGGGCGGTTCGTTTTTTTACATTTCCCAATCCCAGGCTCGTCGGATATTCCAAGGTCTTTTTCGAAGGTTTGATTAAGCATGTTCAAGAGAAATCGAAGGCCCGTTCGACGATCGTATCGGTTCGAGCGACTGGAGCTGCGAACCATGTTGGCCAGCGATGTGGTTTGGAACAACGTCAATTGGGATGCGTTGCCTGGATCCGAAGTTCCGCTCAAGGATGCAGATGCCTTTTATTCGATCGACGATCGATACGTTGGGTTGAATGTGTCGACCAGCAAACTGGTCATCGGATTGGATCAGTCGTCGGTGGACCTTCCGGCGTTTCTGAGCGGAGATTTTGGATTGGGTGGCAGAGCCAGGGTTTATCAAACCACCCAGGAGCTCACCCCGGAGCTGCTCAAGAGCATAGAACGGATCCCTGGGGTGGCTTATACAGCCCCAGTATACATCGCAGCTTCGACGGGAACCGAGTTGACCTTGCTCGACGAGTTCATCGTGAATCTCAAAGCTGGGGTCTCGGCGCAGGATTTCTTCTCTTCGCTTCCTGAGGTTGCAAGTTACCGACCCTTGGAGGGAACGACCGATCAGTTTGTCGGACGTTTTGCCAGTTCCACGGGTCGCAAGGCGCTCGATCGTGCGAATCTTTTGCAGGACAACCAGCAGGTCGAATGGGTCGAACCGAACTTCTACCAGAACTGGCAGCGGTTCTACACGCCGAACGATCCTCGGTTTGGAAATCTTTGGCATTTGAACAACACCGGGCAATCGGGTGGATTGGCCGATGCGGATGTCGACATGCCAGAAGCTTGGGATATCAACCGAGGTGGATCACCCACAACCGTTATAGCGGTGATTGACGACGGCGTTCAATCGACCCATCCAGATTTGAACATTTGGACCAATCCGGGGGAAATCGCTGGGGATGGGCTCGACAATGATGGAAATGGATGGATCGATGACATCCACGGTTGGAACTTTGTCTTTGGCACTAACCAATCGGAACCTATGGGATCAGATGCGCACGGCACTGCAGTAGCTGGCGTTGCGGCGGCCCGCGGAGATAATTCCTTGGGGGTTACCGGTGCAGCTTACAATTCCCAGGTCATCTCGATCAAGATGTTCGATGGCAGCAACGTCGCTAGCACTGCCAACATCGCGGCGGCTCTGCGCTATGCAGCCGGGATCAACGCAGACGGAGTCCGCGTGTGGAATGCGGGCGATTTGGTCAACAATTCTTGGGGTGGCGGTGCAGAATCGGCGACGATCAACAACGCGCTGGTCGATGGGACAACCATTGGCCGAAACGGAATCGGTGCGACGTACCTCTTTGCAACCGGAAACAACTCGAGCGGTACGGTCGGTCAACCGGCAGCCCAAGCGGCAAACATTCCGGGAGTTATCGCAGTCGGAGCGACAACCAATCAGGGAGTTCGTTCAAGTTACAGTCAATTCGGTTCGCCCTTGGATTTGATGGCCCCGAGCAACGGCGGAACCTTGGCCATCGACACGACCGACCGGACCGGGGCGAGCGGCTATGCAAGTGGCGACTACACAGGCACCGGGGGGACCGGTTTCGGGGGCACTTCGTCGGCCACTCCGCTGGCTGCGGGGATAGCGGCTTTGGCGATCGCTCAGGCCGATGTCGTCGGGGTGACGATTCGGCCTGCGGAATTGCGTGCGATGATGCGCAACAACACGGATCTGATCGGTGGAGCGACGTATGACATCTTCACGGGAAAAAACAATGAGTACGGATTTGGTCGGATCAATGCACAGACCATGCTCAGCGGAATCGGCAACCCCGAGATCTCGGTCGTCAGCACGACGCGGGAATTTGCCAGCGGCTCGACGCTGAACATGGGCTCGGCATTTACAGGTCAGTTCGTCGAGACCAACTTAAGAATCCGAAACCAAGGAACGAGCGATTTGAACATCAGTTCGATCGTCGTACCGGCACCGTTTTCGGTAGTGAATTTCTCTTCAGGTTCCATTGGACTCGGCCAGACGGCAGTCATCCGCGTTCGCTTCAATCCGATGTCACCCGGTTCGTTTTCGGAGGACTTGGTGATCAACAACAACGATTCGAACGAAGGAGCCTATCGGATTCGCTTGACGGGGATTGCTACGGCACCCCGTTTGTCTGGATCGGTATTTGAAGATTTCAACAACAACGGGACTTTTGAATTCTTCGAGCGAGGTGTCGGGAGTGCTGGATTCGTCTACCTAGATTCCAACAACAACGGCAGTTTCGATACCGGGGAATCTCAAGCGACGATCGACGCGACGGGCTATTTCGCTTATCCGACGCTGGCCGACGGGAGCTACAGAGTCCGAGTCAATCTCCCTGGTTGGACCCGTACCTCTGCGAACGAATCCTATCTGGTCAACTTGACCAATCCAGGGGATTTCTCGATCGGCAATAACTTTGGGTTCGGCAAGAACAATCGGTACTACTCGTTTGTGTTTGACGATCTCAACGGGGACGGAATTCTCAATGGCAATGATATTCCACTATCGAATTTCGTCGTTGATGCAGGAGGGTCGACACAGAACTTTGCGACCAGCGTACCGGTTCCGATTATCGATTCGTCGACATCCAACTCGACGATCACTGTTCCGGCCTCGTCGCTGACGATCGACGATATCAATGTGCTTATCAATTTGACCCATACCTGGAACAGCGATATGGAGATATCGCTGTTTGCGCCCGATAACACCCAGGTCATTCTCTCCAACCGACGAGGCGGTTCGGGAGACAACTATACCAATACGACATTCGACGATGCGGCGTTGACTCCCATTGCGTCAGGTACCGCGCCGTTTACAGGGACCTTCAGACCTGATCAACCTCTATCCGCTTTCAATAATAAGCCCTGGCAGGGAAATTGGCGTCTTCAGATACGCGATCTTGCAGCTGGGGATTCGGGGACCCTTTTGAATTGGTCGATGCAGATTTCCAGGCTCTTTAGGGCCACCTCCGATGCAAACGGATGGGCTCTTGTCGATGTCAATAATGGGCCGGTTACTGCTGTCTTGCAATTGCAACCCACCTATCAGTACACCGTTCCTACCAACGGAACTCATTCGTTTACAGCAGTCGGTGCGCCTATCTATGGGCGTACCTACGGAGCGCGTACACCGCCACTCCCACCGACAGACATCCTGCTTTCAAGCACCGCTGTTCCTGAAAACGAACCCGTAGGTCGATTGATAGGGACCCTGACGAGCCGCGATCCGAACCGGGGAGACTCGTTCACTTACGCATTGGTCAACGGAACCGGGTCGACCGACAATACTCGGTTCGAGATTGTAGGAGACCAACTTTTCGCACGGGAAACCTTCGATTACGAGTCCAATCAGAGCTTTTCGATCCGTATCCAATCGACCGATGCGACCTCTTTGACCTACCAGGAAGCGATCGTGATTTCCGTGGTCAACGTCAACGAAAACCCGTTGGCAATCGGATTGAATCCGAGCATGATCGATGAGAATGTACCTAACGGTTTTTATGTCGGTACGCTCTCGACACTCGACACGGACTTTCTGACCGACTTTGTTTTCGACTACCAATTGGTCGCCGGTGCGGGCAGTACCCACAACAGTTCTTTTTCGATCGTCAACGGCGATGTGCTCGTCGACGGGCCGATCGATTTTGAATCCACGCCGGTGATGAACATCCGCGTTCGCTCGACGGACCAAGGTGGATTGTCGGTCGAAGAAGTTTTGACGATCACGATCCGCAATGTCAACGAAGTGCCTACGGCTGTCGATATTTCAAATACCTCATTGCCAGAAAATCAACCGGCAGGCTTTGAAATCGGGACTTTGACCAACGGCGATCCCGATGTGGGCGATACCCCATCGTTCTCGCTCGTAACGGGCCCCGGAAGCGATGACAACATCATGTTTCGAATCGTCGGCGATAAACTCCAATCGGCCGTAACCTTCGATTTCGAAGCTCGTAGTGCCTACAACCTCAGAGTACGGGCCACCGACCGAGGTGGCTTCTTCCTTGAGCGATCCTTCATCATCAACGTAACGGACGTCAACGAACCACCCGCGGCAGTCGTACTATCGAACAACCGGATTCAGGAAAACCTACCAGCAGGGACCTACATCGGATCTGTTTCCTCGACCGATATCGATGGCGACCTAGTGCAAATTGCGATCGTCGACGGACCGGGTGGGGAGGACAACTCGAGATTCCAACTCATCGGACGCGATCTTTACTCAACCGAAAGCTTCGATTTTGAATCCAAGAGACTTTTAAGTGTTCTATTCGAAGCGACCGACACCCTGGGGCTCTCGACTCGCCAGATCCTCCAGGTCGCCGTTTTGAACACCAACGAAGCTCCCAGTGCCATAGCTTTGTCACCGAATTCGATTCCTGAAAATGCCGCTTTAGGTGCCACGATTGGCAGGCTGATCACCACGGATATCGATGGCGATAATGTGTTCCGATACGAATTCGCTACCGGTGCGGGTTCGGATGACAACGGGCTCTTCTCCCTCGTCGGGGACCAACTCCGAACGGCCTCGAATTTTGATTTCGACGTCAAAAATCTTTACACGATTCGGGTACGCACCTTCGATCTTGGTGGATTGTCCGTCGAGCAACAGCTCTTGGTCAACATCACCAATGTCAATGACCCACCGACTGCGATCGTTCTGTCGAATTCAACAGTTCCAGAAAATTCACCGATCGGGACAGCAGTCGGCTTGTTTGCATCGACCGACGCCGACGACGGCGATACCCACACCTATAGCTTCGTTACCGGAGCGGGGGACGCCGACAATACGCTCTTTGCGATCGTCGGAAATCAACTCATCACTCGGAACGTCTTCAACTTCGAGAGCCGCAGCACTTATTCGATCCGCATCCAAACCCAAGATGCTGGCGGATTGATGTTCGAGCGGCTGTTCCCGATCTCGATCACGAATGTCAACGAGTCGCCGACCTCTGTCCGCATCTCCAGGCGATCGATCGCCGAAAACTCTCCGATGGGAACAGTGCTCGGCACGCTCTCGACGACCGATACCGATACCCTCACGGACACCGAATTCGTGTACTCGTTGGTCTCAGGCACAGGGGACTCGAACAACGATCTCTTTACGATCTCGGGCAACCAGGTTCTTTTGAACGCCCCGTTGGATTTCGAAACGATCAATAAACTATCGATTCGCGTCAGAAGCACGGATCTAGGTGGTTTGTTTGTCGAAGCTCCCTTCGCAGTCGATGTGACCAACGTCAACGAGCTTCCAACAAATCTGAATCTCACGGGCAATACGATCCTTGAAAACCGTCCGGTCGGAACCGCGATCGGTTTGTTCGGCAACAACGATCCGGATTTCAATGATTCGCATATCTATACCCTCGAACCCGGTTCGGGCGGACAAGACAATTTGCTTTTCGATATCGTCGGAAACGAATTGCGATCCTTCCAAAGCTACGATTTCGAAACCAAATCGACTTACAACATCCGCGTCAGGGTAACCGACCGAGTTGGTGGTTTCATCGAAGCCCCGTTTGTGATCAATGTTCTCGACACCAACGAGAATCCCAACGTGCTTAACCTCTCGGCAAACACCATCGCCGAAAACGCACCTCTTGGAACTCCCATCGGAACTTTGATGGGTTCCGACCCAGACTCCGGCTCGGTCCTTTCATACAGCCTGATCGCCGGAGCCGGAAGCGACGACAACGCTAGCTTCAGCCTTGCAGGCAACAGCATTTCGAGCAACGCATCGTTCGATTTTGAGACCAAGAAAACCTATACCATCCGCGCTCGCGTCGAGGATCAATTCGGCGCCGGACTCGAACGGGTTTTCCAGATTCTAGTCACCAATGTGAACGAAGCTCCAACGCTCGTGTCGGTCAATCCAAACTCCATCAATGAACGACTCCCGATCAATTCCCTCGTTGGCGATTTGAGCACCACCGACCCGGATGCGGGCGACTCGTTCGGTTATACGTTGGTCAGCGGATCCGGATCCCAAGACAACAGCTTCTTTACGATTGTCGGGAATAAACTCCGGAGCACCTCGGTATTCGATTTCGATGTACGCTCCTCCTACTCGGTCCGCGTACGATCGGTCGATGCCGGTGGCTTTGCTGTCGAAACACCTTTGACGGTCCGAGTCCTCAATGTGAACGATCCGCCGACGGATATCGCTCTTTCCAATGCGACCATCGCGGAGAACCAACCCGCAGGTGTTCCAACCTTGGTTGGCACGTTCAGCACCACCGATGCTGACGATGTCGACTCCTACAGCTATAGCTTGGTCGCAGGAACAGGAAGTACCGACAATGCCAATTGGCAGATTATCGGCAACGGGTTGTTTACCAACTCGAACCTGAATTTTGAACAGCAAGCCCTCCATCGCGTGCGGGTGCGTTCTACCGACGCAGGTGGTCTACTGACGGAAAAAGCATTTGTGATCACCATCACCAATGTCAATGAATCTCCTACCTCGATCGTCCTGAGCCGAACGACCATCGCTGAAAATGTTCCGATCGGAACCACGGTCGGAACCCTGACGACTCTCGACCCAGACGCCGCCGATACCTTCACCTATGCATTGGTCGAAGGCACCGGCAGCGCCGACAACAGCAAGTTCACTCTTGTTGGAACCCAGCTTCAAACAACCGCAGCGGTCGATTTCGAAACCCAACCGAGCTACTCGATTCGCATCCGTAGTACCGATGCAGGCGGTTTAACGTTCGAGTCGGTCTTTGCGATCGTTGTAACGAACGTCAACGAAGCACCAACGGCGATCAATATCGCACAAAACGCTTTAGAGAATCAAGCGATCAGTATCCAGATCGGCCAACTCTCAGCCATCGATCCAGATGCCGGAGATGGGGTCAGCTTTGCAAAGGTTCCAGGAACGGGCTCGAACGACAACGGCTTGGTCCGCGTCGATGCCGATGGCAAAATCTTTGCACTCGCTCCGCTGAATTTCGAAACCAAACCGACTCTGGCGATCCGTGTTCGAGCCACCGATACCAATGGATTATCGATCGAACGCGCGTTGGTGATCAACGTCATCGACCAAAACGATACCCCTAGCGATGTCAACTTGGTTCCATCGAGCATTCCTGAAAACAATGCTCCCGGAAGCATCGTCGGTTCGTTCATAACCACCGACGAAGACATTGCCGACAATCATGTTTACACCCTGGTCAATGGTTTCGGTAGTACCGACAACGCATCGTTTAGCATCGATGGACCAGACCTTCGAGTCAATAGCTCGCTCGACTTCGAAACCCAATCGAGCTACTCGATCCGAGTCCGATCTTCCGACCCTCAAGGTGCCTCGTTCGAGAAGGTGATCCGCGTCCTAGTGATCAACCAAAACGAAGCTCCGACGGAGGTCTTACTGTCGAGCAATACGATCAATGAAAATCTAGCGTCCGGCACAACACTCGGGACCCTCTCGACGATCGACCAGGATCTCGGCGATAGCTTCATCTACAGCATCGTGCCTCAGGTAGGCAGTAGCGACCATACCGCATTCACTACGGTCGGCAATACGCTCAGGACCACCCGAGCGCTCGATTTCGAAGAGCAGTCGGTCTACAACATCCTCGTGCGTTCGACCGATACCGGAGGCAATTCGACGACCAAGTCCTTCTCGATCCTTGTAAACAATCTTGAGGAAGCCCCGATCAACCTCGAACTCAGCAACACCAACCTCTCGGAGAACTCTCCGCCTGGAAGCTTTATCGGGTTGCTCTCGGCGATCGATCCGGATTTGGCAGGTCCTGTCAGCCTCTCTTTGGTTCCCGATGCGCTCGATAACGGACTGTTCCAGGTTTCTGGGACGCAATTGCTTTCGAATGCCATATTCAACTTCGAATCCAAGTCGACCTATCAAGTGCGAGTCAGAGCAACCGATGTCGCTGGTCAAAACCTTTTCCGAGACTTTACGATCCGTATCGTGGACGTCAACGAGGTTCCAACCCAGGTAATCCTCAGTTCGAATCAAATCTCCGAGAACAACTCGAACCTGCTCGTTGCTATCCTGACGACCGATGATCCAGACACCAATGAACAAACGCTCTACGAATTGGTTCCCGGCACGGGAAGCTCTGACAACAACGCTTTTGTGATCGTTGGAAACCAACTGCGAGCCAAGTCTGCTTTCGATTTCGAAACCAAAAACGCTTACAACGTTCGGATTCAAGCGACCGATTCGGGAAGCAACCGAGCGAGCAACGCGTTTGTCATCCAAGTGCTCGACGCCAACGATGCCCCGACTGGCGTGACGCTCACGCCCGCGAGCCTACCTGAGAACGCAGGTAACAATCGCGTCGTCGGAAACCTTCGAGCGATCGATCAAGATACCAATGACACGTTCAGCTATGCATTTGCCACCCCGACGACCGACTTCGTCATCGTCGCGGGGCAATTGATCGCGACCGGCTCGTTCGATTTCGAAACCCTCTCGAGCTACACACCGACGATCGTTGTCAGCGATGCAGCAGGGGCAAGCGTGACCGTTCCGGTCAACGTGCAAGTGACCGATGTCAACGAGCGACCGACGAATGTCCTGATCAGCAATCAAGCGGTCAATGAGAATCTCGCCCCCGGAGCGTTGGTCGGATTGCTTACGGCACTAGACGTCGACGCGAATGAAACGGCCACGTATAGCTTGGTCCCTGGTTCGGGTGGATTCAATAACGCCTCGTTCCGCATCAATGGCAATCGGCTTGAAACCAATGCACGATTTAACTTTGAGAAACAGGACCTTTACTCCGTTAGGGTTCGCGCAACCGATAAGGGTGGACTGTTCTTCGAAAGGGCGATTATTGTCACGATCAACAATGTGGCTGAATTCCCACCCTTTGCGACCAACGACGCATTCCTGACTTCCTTTGGCCGACCGATCTCGATGAACGTGCTAGCCAACGACTCTGGCTTGGGTGCGGATCTCGATCCAGCTACCGTTCGAATCGTTACGCCACCGACCCAGGGCTCCGCGACAGCTTTGCCCGACGGGCGCATCCTATTTACGCACAATGTTGCCGATAGGAATGCACAGGTGCTCCTGCAATACGAGGTCCAGGACATCAACCAGATGGTCAGCAACGTCGGCACCGTAACGGTCTCCTTCTATTCGGCGTTCCAAAACCAAGGTAACGCGTTGGATGTCAATGCTGATGGACTGATCTCTCCGTTGGACGTGCTCTCGACGGTCGACTACATCAATGCCAACCCAGGCCAGTCGCAATTGCCGCTCAACAGGCCGGATGTGCCTCCCTTTGTCGATGTCGATGGGGATGGATTCGCAACGCCTTTGGATGTTCTACGTGTGGTCAATTCGATCAACCAGGCACCCGGGGCCGGTGAGGGGGAAGACTCCTCGGAAAACAGCTCGATCGATGCGGCGTTTGCTCAAGGTGATTTCGGTTTTGATGGATTGGAGACCGATCCGATCGCCCGTCGGAACCGACGCAGGTAAGCCGCAGGTCAATGGACTTTTTGGAAGCTTGGAAACGCAATCGATGACCGTCCGAAAACACCTAAGCGCTCAAGCTTGGATCTGTCTATCGATAGGCTGGTTCCTAGGAATGGACGTGTTGAGCCAATCCCAGCAGGGGTGCGTTGGTCAAGAGCCGACCGCCCCTGAGGTTGCCACTCTTGAGGTTCGTCCCGAGGACCGAAATCTTCGCCTCCATCAAATCCAAGTGATCGGGACGCACAATTCCTATCACTTGGCACCAGCACCGGAGATCATGAGCCTCATCGGACTTACAGGGAAATCGGTTGCCGAGGCGATCGATTACTCCCATCCGAATCTGGAAACGCAGTACGCAAAGTACGGGATTCGTCAGATCGAGCTCGACATCTATGCCGATCCTGACGGAGGGCTTTACAGCCAACCGGTCGGAAAACGATTGGCACAGCAGACCGAGCCCGATCCCCGGATGGCTTTTGATTTCGACACACTGATGAAGCGACCCGGTACAAAGATCATCCACGCTCCAGGTTTCGATTTTGCTACCCATGTTCCGACCTTAAAGATGGCCCTCGAGCAGACGGTCGCTTGGTCGAAATCCAACCCCGGACACCTTCCTATTTTGATTCTCTTGGAGATCAAAGAGTCGGCGACCGGGCCTGCGGGGGTCAAGCCGCTGAAGTACGATCGCTCGATGCTCGATGCGCTCGACGAAGAGATTCGCGGGTGCGTGGAGGCTCGGATGCTGATTTCTCCCGATTCGGTACGAGGAGAGTACAAGACGTTGCGGGAAGCGATTGAAACCCAGGGTTGGCCAACGCTCGAGAATCTCTGCGGGAAAATCTTCTTTGCGCTCGACAATACCGACTCGCTCAAGGATCGGTATTTGGAGGATCACAATGTCTTGCAGGATCGCGTGATGTTCGTATCCGTTGGAGCCGAACATCCGGCAGCCGCCTGGATGAAGATCAACGATCCGATCCGCGATTTCGAACGGATCCAACAGTGCGTGAATAAGGGTTTTTTGGTGCGCACACGCGCCGACTCGGACACCCAACAAGCTCGCAAAAACGATCCAACACAACGTGATAAAGCGTTTGCAAGCGGAGCGCAATTCATCAGCACCGACTATCCGATCCCTGACTCACGCTGGAGCGACTACAGCGTGCAATGGCCCCAACGGGCCGTCTACCGCCGCAATCCGATCACAACTCGATAACAATCTTGCCAAAGTGTTGGGCTGATTCGAGGTACTCGAAGGCCTCTGGTGTCTGCTCGAATCGAAACCTACGGTCGATCTGGGGTCTGAGTTGGTGCGAGTTGAGGAATTCGACCATGGCCTCGAAGTCATCGCGAGAACCGACATAGATGCCATCGAGGCGAACGTTCCGTGCCAGGAGAGGGAAGAGACTTGCGGTGGGCGGGCCGAAACCTGTCAGGACTCCAATCAGAGCGATATGTCCGTCGGCGGCTACCGATTTCATCGACTGCTCGAAGGTTCCTGGACCCCCGACCTCAACAACATGGTCAACCCCTCGACGCTCAGACCATTCCCACAGGGACTTCGACCAGTCGGGGATCTCCTGATAATTGATGCAGTGATCGGCTCCCAGTTGGCGGGCTTTTTCGAGTTTCGCATTGCTGCTAGAGGTAACGACCACTTTGGCGCCGAGAAGCTTGCCGAATTGCAGGGCGAAAATCGACACACCGCCGGTCCCCAAAACACAGACCGATCGACCAGGTTGTAAGTTTCCACGGCGGACCAGAGCGACCCAGGCTGTAAGGGCCGCACAAGGGAGCGTGGCCGCTTGGACAAAGCTCCAATCGTCCGGGATTCGGACCAAGGCATCTTGGTCGAACAGAGCAAAATCTCGCAGCATTCCGTCCAAATTGCCACCGAGATCCGCTTGGTGATATCCCAAGTCGAACTTTCCAGATATCCAGGTCGGAAAAAAACAGGCAGCCACTCGGTCGCCGGGCCTGAACCGCGTGACAGCCGATCCGACGGCGAGGATCTCGCCGGCTCCATCCGAGGCGGGCACCTTTCCGTCAACGTTTCTCCCTGCGAGATTTCGCCATTGAATGCGATCTCGATAGTTCAGCGAAACGGCTCGGACTGCCACGAGGCATTCGTGGGGCTTTAGGTCCTCAGGGCTCGGAACGGGCTGGGTTTGAGCGACAAGGTCGTAGGAGGTGGAATTTTTACGATAGATCCAGCGACGGCAGTCATTCATAGAGAAAAACCGAGCGTAAGATTTTAAAGTTGGCTTGTGAATCGAACCTGTTAAGATATGCTTTCTCTAGTCTAGCGACCATTTGGAGGATAAGCGAATGGTTAGCGGCATCATTGGAAATGATGTGCCCCGTAAGGGGTTGCGGGTTCGATCCCCGTGTCCTCCGCTCAGGCCCCTTGCCGTGGGGCGTTTTCGGCTTGCGATGTGCCGACTTCTAACCGTTCGGCCTGACATCGTATTTCTTGATGCTCGTACTCAGCGAAGCGGTACTCAGTACAACGGTACTCGTACTCGATGGCTGTTTAAACTGCGGCGATCCCGATCGATGATCGAAGCGGTTCGCGGTAACCTAAAGACCGATCGGTCGATGCGAGTCGATCAGTTTTCACCTGCAAGTTCTGCGGGCAAGCTAAAAGAAAAAGGCCGTGCGTTGAACACGGCCTTATTCTTTGGTTTTTTCGAGTCGATCCGACTATCGCATGGTTTTCGGATCGAGTTGCGAGAAGGGTAGTTCAAAGGTCTTCATCATTCCTTCGAGATCCCCAGATTTGAGACCTTGGGTGAACCAGTATTCGCGGGCCGCTGCGCTGCCGTGGGTGAAGGCCGCTTCGCGGATCCGCCCAGTGGCCTTCTTCTGGAGCACGTCGTCACCGATTCGTTGTGCGGTATTGATCGCGTCCCCGATATCTCCTCTCTCGAGGATTCCCTTCATCTGCTGGGCATGGTGGGCCCAAACCCCTGCCAGATAGTCGGCTTGCAACTCCAATCGAACGCTCAGTTGATTGGCCTCTGTTTGGCTTGCTTGGGCCTGCATCCTTTGGATTTTCATCGACAAGCCCAACAGGTTTTGAACGTGGTGTCCAACTTCGTGCGCGATGACGAACGCCATGGCGAATTCCCCTTTGGCTCCCAGGTCCTTTTCCATGGTGCGGAAAAAGTCGAAATCGAGATAGACATTTTTGTCCCCTGGGCAATAGAAAGGACCCACGGCCGCGGTCGCTTCCCCGCAAGCGGATCGAACGGCACCGCTGAAGATCACCAACTTAGGCTCTTCGTAACGGGCGTTTAATTTCTCGCGAAAGAGCTTGGTCCAGATATCCTCGTTGTCCTTAAGAACAACCCCTACAAACTTCTTGAGGTTGGCATCCTTATCGTTTTCCGCCGATGGCGGCATGCGATTTTGCTGCGATTGCTGCTGTTGACCGGCCTGTTCGATCAATTGCCTTGGATTGCTCCCCAAAAGCATCGAGATCACCACGGTGAAGATCAGGAACAGCAATCCGCCACCTGCCATCCCGGCGACGGGCATTGCCGACCCACGGCGATCTTCGACATTCTTCGATTCGTCTCTACCTTCCCAACGCATCTTTTTTCAACCCTTGGAAACGTTGACCAGCCATCCTTTTCCGAGGCTTTCGCCAAGGTTTCGTTCCGTCGACGAGCGACGGATTGCAACCTTTGACACACACAAGCCCGGTTCATGTACCTGTAAGGATAGAATTTTAGTCATTTCGTTCCAACCGACTGCGGTACAACCTGGAAAAACCGAAAGTTTTTTGGTTAATTCAGTGGGCTTGCTGTCGCAGAACAACAGCGATGGTTTTGACCATGATTTTCAGGTCAAGCCAGAGGGACCAATCGCGAATGTAGCGATGATCCAATTCGATCCGGGCTCGCATTTTCTCGACCGTATCGGTCTCGAGTCGGCTCCCAAGGACCTGGGCCAAGCCGGTGATTCCCGGCTTGACCTTGTGCCTGAGCATGTAGCCTCGAATCAGACTTCGGAACTGCTCATTGTGGGCCACGGCGTAAGGTCTAGGGCCCACGAGCGACATCGTCCCTATCAAGACGTTGAACAACTGGGGCAACTCGTCCAAGGAGGTCCGACGGAGCAACCGCCCGACCGGAGTCACCCTAGGGTCGTTCTTCGTGGCTTGTTTGACTTCCAGCCCATTGTCCATCGTCGTCATGGTTCGAAACTTCCAAACCGAGATCTCTTTGCCATCGAGCCCATAGCGTCGCTGAAGAAAGAGGACCGGACCGACCGTCGTGAGCTTGATCGCCAAGGCGGCCATCAGCAGAATCGGTGCAGAAAGGAGTAGACCCAAGATACTCAAAGCGATGTCCAGACCACGTTTTAGGCAACCGTCGACCCCATAGATGGGCGTTTCAAAAATGCTCACCACCGTGTGTCCGCCGACAAATCCCCAACGCGAATAGAGGTAATCAAAGGCATCGAGATTCGGGACTAGGTAAACCGAAGCGGTCGTGTCGGCAAGACGATCGATCCACCCTCGAATCGTTTCGTCCATGCTCATGGGGACCGCGATGAAAACCGTGTCGATTTTTCGTTGACCGATCGCAACGAGTAGATCTTGAAATCCCCCTTCTTGGCCATCGGCATTGTGGTCAAAGATGCCTTCGACTCGGATCCCTAAATCGCGATCGAAAGCGACCGCGTCGGCAAGTTGCCTACCGAGCTCGGTGTTTCCGAGGATTGCGCAGCGGCGCGAGGTCCAGCCTCGCTCGCTCATCCAAGCGAACAAGGCGCGAGAGAGCATGTGGGAAAGCAAAACAAACAGCAGCGAGATGAGGAACCAAAGGACAAGATTGTTGTTGCTTAGCGGCTCGCTCAGAGGGGTGAGCAAAAACCCACCAAAGACCGCGACAACAAACCCGAGGAGCCAGGATCCGCTGATCAGCAGGATGTCGTAGTCCGCCGGGCGGTGATGACCGGTGTGGAAGACACCTAAAAATTCGCCTGCGATCACAAACCCCAGTGCGGCAAGAAAAGCAGTTTGAAGGGGTGGCAGGGATGTTAGGGGAGACTGCCAACGGACGACGGCGACATAACATAGTCCGATGATCAAAAAGTCCAAACCGATTTGAATCGCTGGGAAGGCGGATCGGATTGGCCTAGTCGTCGGCGAAATCATCTTGATTTTGTGAGTGGGTGGTCTGTTCCAAGGAACAACCGTGGGGGAATCCGTTCCATTGGAGTATCGGGTAATCCCAAAAGGGATTCCCATCTCTTTCGGCCCACCGGCGCAACCCGTCTGATCCATCCGATCCGTCTAATCCGTCTGATCGGTCTTATCCGTCTGATCGGTCTGATCGGTCTTATCCGTCTGATCCGTCTGATCCGTCTGATCCGTCCGATC